>NZ_JALQDH010000070.1:0-256 GCF_023631365.1 Caballeronia sp. INML2
CTGCAAACCGCCATGCAGATGATCGAGCGCGGCGAAATCATGGACGGCAAGACGATCATGCTGCTGCAATACGCCGCGCTCGCGGCGCGTTCAGGCGAGTAGCGACACCGTCTTCACCTGCGCCCACAGGCGCATGCCTTCGACGATGCCTAGCCGGTCCAGCGAATAACGCGTGACGCGCGCGAGCAGCGGCGAGCCGTCGACGTCGAGCCGCACCACGGCTTGCGACGGATGGGCGTCCTTCGCGATGCCGATC
>NZ_JALQDH010000071.1:0-79485 GCF_023631365.1 Caballeronia sp. INML2
CGCGATCTTCGCGAGCGAGCCGCCGAACTTGCCTACCGCCGTACGCGCGGCCGATACGATCACTACGTCAGTCATTTTCTATCCTCGTCAAACAGCGAAAACCTGGGCGAAATTCCCGTGCGCGATGACATTCACGCGACGCGGAAACGCGTCAGTACAAATGGACGGCTGAGTTCGATCGAACCCGGGCAGATTGATGCGCAGCGTCGCGTGCGGAGCCATGTCCGACCGACCGATGCATGAACGAGCGACTTTAGAGGCGTCGCGCCGCCTACGGGATGACCTCGTCCGTAAGACGAGGTTTGCTCCGCAGAAAAAATCCCGAACGGGACGCGGCAAACGTGCAGCCAATTGCTGGTCCCATTTAAATGGGCCTTTAATAAAATCTCTCAGGTTAAGCACCGGCCTTCTCTTTCGCCATGCCGCAGTAAATCGCGCAAACGTGATTCACCGGCGCAAAGTTCTGCGCAGTCGTGCGGCAGGGCATATGGAAGTTATTCGGTCTTGGGCGCTTGTGCGACGCACCAAATTAGTAACAATTCTAAACGCAAAATATGCGTAAAAAATTTCATATTAGTAGGTGAAAACCCTGAATCAGGTAAAAAGACCCGCGCGCGATCTGCGGTGAGTTGTCGCAACGGTCGAACGCACGCTCATTAATCATCATATATGACGACGAAAATTGCGCAGGTCATATGATCATTTCGCGTATGCGCTTAAATGCTTCAAACCTCCGTGCGGCCGGTGTCCCAGCATATCGCCCTTGCAAGTGGCTTTGTCCTGGACCTGAGCGTACTGATGCAACCGTTATTCTTTATATGCGAATTAACCACTGCGTATAACCAATCCATCTTTATCAGGAACAAACACCTTCATCTAACGCTGATATATGACCGCGTGATGAAAATATGGGCAGTTAATTGATTGCGAAATTCCGCGACATAATGCCACTTGGCAGCGAACTCACTGACTTCGAGCAGACAGCCAAATCCGCCCGAAGTCCCGCAACGGTCAAAGCGCTAAAACGAGCTTTCCGCTCTTCGCGCGCGAGCAGCACGCCATCATCCGATCGTTCGATTGCCTTTCGCCTTTCGTCAGCACCACGTCGCGGTGATCTATTTCGCCACCGAGCACGCGCACTTCACACGATCCGCACAAACCTTCTTCGCAATCGCTCTGCACATCGACATTCGCGCGTCTGAGCGTGGTGAGCAGCGTCTGATCGGCCGGCACGGTCAGCACGAGACCCGAATCCTTCAATTCGACCTCGAACGCGCACTCGTTCCGGGGATCGAGCGTGCCCAGCTTCGATTCGAAATGCTCGATTCTGAGCGCGTCTTCGGGCCAGGACGCGCTCGCTTCGCCGAGCGCATCGAGCATGCGCGCCGGGCCGCATGCGTAGACGCGCGTGCCCTCGTCCACCGCGAGCGACGCAAAATCGTTGCGCGTGCCTTCTTCCGAGACGTACTCGTGAAGTCGTTCGCCGTGCAGCGCGCGCATCTCGTCGAGCAACGCCATCGATGTGCGCGAGCGTCCGCTGTAATGCACCTCGTAGTCGAGGCCAAGCATGCGTGCGCGCCGCGCCATCGCGCTGATCGGCGTGATGCCGATGCCGCCCGCGATCAGCACGAGCTTTTTCGCGCGCTCGTCGAGACGGAAATGATTGCGCGGCCCGCGGATGCGCCATTGCGCGCCGCACTTCACGTTGTCGTGAACCCACGCCGAGCCGCCGCGGCTTTCCGTCTCGCGCAACACGGCGATTTCGAATGCGCCGGCATCGTCGGGATCCCCGCACAGCGAATACTGGCGCGACAGTCCGCTCTCGCCGCAAACGACGTCGATATGCGAGCCCGCCGTCCAGCGCGGCAGAGCGCGCCCGTCCGCCGATACGAGCCGCACGCGCACGATTCGATCCGCGCACGCCTGAACTGAATCGACGATCACGGTGCGGCTCAGCGCATGCGACGACGGCTCGCCGATTCGCACGACCGCGCGCGGCTCGCGCACGGCCGGATCCGCGCGCTCGGGATTCATCGCCGGATCCCATTCGACGTAAAGATGCTCCGGCCCGCGAAACGATGTGTTCGGCACATACGTAAAGCGCTGCTCGGCGAGCCGCATGTGCGGCAGGCGGCGCGTGAGCTCGTCGAGGAAAATCTGCATCTCCATGCGCGCGAGGTTCTTGCCCATGCACTGATGCGCGCCGTAGCCGAAGGTCAACTGATCGCTGGCGTTTTCGCGGCGGATGTCGAAGAGATCGGCATCGGCGAACTGATGTTGATCGTGATTCGCCGACGACGTGACGATCAAAAGCTTCGAGCCCGCCGGAATGTCGATGCCGCCGATCTTCACGTCTTTCGTCGCGAGCCGCCGCCACGCCGCGACCGAGCCGTTATGGCGCAGGCACTCTTCGACCGCGTTCGGAATCAGGCTCGGGTCTTCGCAGATGTCGCGCCATGCCCGCGGATGTTGCAGCAGGAGCTTCAACGCATTCGCGGTGGCGTTCGCCGTCGTCTCGTGCGCGGCGACGATGCCCGCCATCATCATCGAATGCAGATACGAGTCGGTCACGACATCGGGCAGTTCCTTTTGCTTGCGAATGCCATATTGCATCCAGCCAGGACCGGACGGGTCTTCGCGCATCTTGTCGAGCACCTTGCCCGCGTATTGCCAGAACTTGCCGACGGCGTGCGCGACCTCGACCTGCTCTTCGGGCTTCGGCCGTCCCCAGGTGTTGACCGTGTGCGCGATCGAGTAGCGGCGCAGCGTGTCCATGTCCTCCTCGGGCACGCCGAGAAAATGCAGCGCGACGGTGAGCGGCACTTCCCACAACATCTGGTCGACGAGATCGGCGCGTCCGTCGTCGATGAAGCGGTCGACGTATTCGCGTGCGAGCGCGCGCACCATCGGTTCATGATGCGCAAGCGCTTCGGGCGTGAACGGGTCCATCAATGCACGACGGCGCGGCATGTGCGCGGGCTCGTCTTCGTTGACGAGCGTCCGGTTGAGCGCGAAGCCGTACGACGCGAGGACCGCGTTCGCTTCGGGGCCGGTCGGCGTGATCTTCTCCAGCGCGATCGACGGACTGAACGTGAGGTTGTCGCGAAAGATCGCCTTGATGTCGTCATAGCGCGTGACGACCCAGTAGCCGAGCTTCGGGCTGAAGAACACCGGCTCCTGTTCGCGTGCCCAGCGCACGTATTCGGGCGGGTCTTGCTGATATCCGTCGCCGAAGGGATCGAACTCGGCCGCGCGCGCGCTCACGGGGCAGCCGTTCGGCGCGCGCGATTCGTCATGAAAGGGACATTGCGGCGCGGCCTGCCCGCTTGCCACATCGGTCATGCTCGTCTCCAGAGGTTCTTTTAGTGTGGCCATGGTAATGCAACGGTCGCCCGCGCTTCCAGCGCGAGCAGCTTCAGATGGGCTTGCCTTCGCTCGATGACCAGTTCGGCATCAACTCGTTGCTCGCCAGGGTTTCGTCGATGAGCTTCTTCGCGGCCTGCCGTCCCACGATGGGCAGTCCGTCCGGATCGAGCACGCCGATCTGCACCAGGACCGACGCCTGATCCCAGTAGATATGCTCGTTGTAGAGCTTATCGCCGCGAAAGCGGATCACGGCGAGCATCGGCACTTCGAAGTACTGTCCCGTCGGCGCGAGCCCGGGCAGCAGCCAGTCGATTTCGCGGTCGTGGGTCGCGCAAAACACGAACTCGTCGACGACGCGATCCGCGCCGATCGTGCGCGACACCGGAATCAGCTTCGTATCCGCCGGGTTCGAATCGACGAAGTGATACTTGTAGAAGCGCTTCAACTGATCGTGACCAACGCCGCCCGTCATCGTCGGCACATGGTTCACGTAGGGTTGCGCGACCATCGTCGGCATGACGGCGTCGACGTCGCGCGTGCCGAATTCGAAGTAGCAGTGCTGTTCCCACAAGTGATTCAGATCGAAGAACGGGCCGAGCGCCTTGCGCAGCATCGAGAGCGTGCGCGAGTAAGCCATCAGCGCGGCAGGCTTGTCGTAATGCCGGTTGCCGGGAACGATGAAGCCCGCCGACGCGCCCGGATAGGCGTATCGCTCGATGTGCGGCTTGCCCGCGAGCGCCGCCTCGACTTCGCGCGGATCGTGCGTGCCGTGTTCGGGAAAGTGGAAGACCATCGGGCAGCGGATCGTCGGGACATCGGCGAGGCAGGCGGCGAAATCGTCGGCGTAGTAGCAGGCGGCGCAATCGACGTCGGCCTGCGCGGCGATGCGCGTCGCGAACCGCCCGCCGCGTCCGAAACCGACCACGCCGACCTTGCCCGCATGCTGCGGCAACGCACGAAGGCCATCGACTAGCGCCGCGAAGTTTTCCGCCGCGATGCCGCCGGGCCTCGGATCGTGCTCGGGAAGTTGCGGCGCGAGCACGACGTAACCTTCTTCCGCGTATAGATCGGCCGTGTGCCTGACGAAATCGTCGAGGCCGTCCGCGTCGTGAAGCAGCACGATGCCCGGCCCCGAACCCTTCGCGGGCTGCGTCACGTAGGCGGGAATGACCGTGCCGTCGCGAAGGGTGATGTCGATGAACGCGCCGCTCATTGTCCGTGTCTCCTTATATGTAGCAGTATTTTTTTGCGCGCGAAGCGCGGTTACGACAGCAGCGTGTCGGCGAGCAGCTTGATGTTGAGCACGACGATCACGCCCGCGACCAGCCACGCCAGCCCACTCGTCCAGCGCGACACGGCGAAGACGCCCATCTTGCGGCGGTCGGACACGAAGCGCACCAGCGGGATCACGGCGAACGGCAGTTGCATCGACAGAATCACCTGGCTCAGCACCAGCAACTGGCCCGTGCCCTTTTCGCCATAGATCGCCGTGACGACGATCACGGGAACGATGGCGATGCCGCGCGTGATGAGACGCCGCGCCCAGTTCGGGATGCGCAAGCGCAAAAAGCCTTCCATCACGATCTGGCCGGCGAGCGTCGCGGTGACGGTCGAGTTGAGTCCCGATGCGAGCAACGCGACCGCGAAGAGCGTCGATGCGATGCTCATGCCCAAGAGCGGCGACAGCAAGCGGAACGCGTCGCCGATTTCCGCGACCTCGTCGTGACCGCTCGCATGGAACACGGCGGCGGCGACGATCAGGATCGCAGCGTTGATGAAAAGTGCGAGCGTCAGCGCGATGGTGCTGTCGATGGTCGCCCAACGAATTGCGGCGCGCCGGGCCGGGACCGATTTGCCGTACGCGCGCGTCTGCACGATCGACGAATGCAGGTACAGGTTGTGGGGCATGACCGTCGCGCCGAGTATGCCGATCGCCACATAAAGCATTTCGCGATCGGCGACGATACGCGGCGAAGGGATGAAACCGCGCAGGACATCGGCGAACGGCGGCGCGGCGGCGGCGATCTGCAACGCGAAGCAGCTCGCGATCACGACGAGCAGCGCAATGACGAACGCTTCCAGCAGGCGAAAGCCTTTGTTGATCAGCAGCAAGAGAAGAAAGGCGTCGAGCGCGGTCAGGAGCGCGCCCGCGATCAGCGGGATACCGAAGAGCAGTTGTAGCGCGATGGCGGTGCCGATCACCTCGGCCAGATCGCATGCGACGATCGCCGCTTCGCACGCGAGCCACAGCGTGACATTCACCGGCTTCGAATAGTGATCGCGGCACGCTTGCGCGAGATCGCGTCCGGTCGCAATACCCAGTCGGACCGCGAGCGCCTGCAGCAGAATGGCCATCAGGTTCGACAGCAGAATGACGGTGAGGAGCGTGTAGCCGAAGCGCGAGCCACCGGTGATGTCGGTCGCCCAGTTGCCCGGGTCCATGTACCCGACGGAAATCATGTACCCCGGGCCGGCGAAGGCGAGGAAGCGGCGGATCCATCTTCCGCCGACCGGCACATGAACTGACGCGTACACCTCCGGCAGGCTCGGGCGGAACGCGTCGTCCTGCTCGGGCGGTTTAGAGGTGGGGCGTACAGGATCAAGCATCGGCTCGTCTCTCCCGCGGATACCCGCTTTGGATGTCCTGAAAATATGCGCCGCGCCCGATGAACATTCAAGCACGCGCGTCTGGTGGCACATCCGGTCGTTCGGTGAAAGCATTTTGATGCTGATAATTCGACTTATCAGATGTAGCGATTTCCCTTGTCAAATTCGAAGACGGTTGATAACCTCGCGCCAACTCACTGAAAAGAAAGCATAAATGGCGAGCGAAACAGCACGCTCCGGGAAACGCCTGGCGCGCAACGCGATGGATTCCACGGCCGGTAGCGTGCGCCTGCGCGCACCGAACCGGCTCACACGCCAGCACTTCGCGCTTTATCGTGGTTATCTCGACGGCGTGTCGGAGGCGCAGTTGCACGCATCGTATGGCGATGCCAGTACTGACGTCCGCACGACGCGACGCCTGATCGACGCCCTGCGCGACACGCTCTCGGTCCTTGCCCGTCGCGCACGCGACACGGAAGCCGCGCATTTGCTGCGGCTTCGTCCGGGCAGCATTCCGTTGTTCGAGCCCGAGCCCGCCGCTGCCGCCCCCGCGCTGGAGGACTTCCGCGAAAGGACCGACCCGGATGGCGTCTACAGCGAGTCGGAGTTGCTGGCGCTCTACGAGGAAGCCTATCCGCCGGACGCCTCCCCTGCCCTGGACCGGCGGGCCGCGCGTAATGCGCGGCTGCGGCGCCGGCAGGCAGATGCGCTCGCGCGCATGGAGGCGTCCCTGGCGCAGGATCCGCGTCCGGATCATCCCGTCGAAGGCTGGTTCGAGCCCGCAATCACCGCGCGGCTCACGGCCGCAGGGCTCATCACAATCGCCGATGTCATCGAACTGATCGAACGGCGACGGCATCGCTGGTACACGGCCGTGCCGCGGCTTGGCCCGAAGGGCGCACAACGCGTGGTCGACTGGCTCCAGCTTCACGGTCAGGCGCTTCGGCACACGCTTTCGCCGGTTGCGCTCGTGCCGCGCCGGCAATGGCAAGCGACCGGCGCTGTTCCGGCGCATCCTCCGCAGACCGGCGAACACGGCGAAATCGTAGTTGCGCCGATCGAGGCGCTGCGCGTTCCGGCGGCGCTCGACGGGTCGAAAGGTTCGAATCGGGCAGGCCCCGGCGCGCCATTCGGCACCGATCTCCGCGCGATTTTCGCCTGGCTCGACGCCCGATCGGGCAGCGCGCACACGCGGCGTGCTTATCGGCGGGAAGCGGAGCGCTTGCTGCTGTGGGCTCTGGTGGAAAAGGGCAAGCCGCTGTCGTCGCTCGACAGCGGCGACTGCGCCGAATACATCAACGCGTTTCTGGCTGATCCGCAACCGGCGGCCCGCTGGGTCGCCGCGCACCGAGGCGAACGATGCTTCGCCGGTTGGCGGCCGTTCGCTGGTCCGCTGTCCGACCGCAGCCGGGAGACGGCTCGTTCGATCGTGAACGCGATGTGCGAATGGCTCGTCGGCGAAGGTTATCTGGCGGTCAATCCATTCGCGGGATTTGCGCGTGTCGCGACGCCGCCCGTGTTCGAATCTGCCACGCGTTCGCTCGATGTGGCGCAGTGGAAATGCGTGCTGCAGTCGGTCGAGCGCGACGAATATTCTTTTTCGGAGCATCGCGACAGATTGGCGCTGCTCCTCGCCTACGCGACCGGACTGCGTCGCGCCGAACTTGCAGCCGCAACCACCGACGCGCTCAGCGTCGGACGCCTGGCAGGCGTGGCAGGCGCGGTCTGGCGTCTGTCCGTCGATCCGGGCCGCGGCGCGCCGCGCACCGTACTTTTGCCGCCCATCGTCGTCGAGATATTGAGGGAAAATCTCGCCATGCGCGGCTTGCAGGATCCGCTGGATCCGCTGGATTGCGCCGAGGGGACGCCGATCATCGCTCAGGCGCGTGGCGGACAACCGCTCACCCCCGATGGCATCGGGAAGATATTCAAAAGCATCTTTTCGAACGCCGCTGCGTTCATGGAATCGCACGCGCCCGGCAGTGGCCGGCACTTGAAGCGCGCCAGCACGCACTGGTTGCGTCACACGCACTCGACGCATGCGCTCGGTCATGGCGCGGAGTTAGGCGAAATCAGCGCCGGGCTCGGCCACGCCGACCTCTCTACCACCTCGCTTTATCTCAGAAACGAAAATATCGGCCGGTTTGTCGGCGTCGAAAAGCTGATCCGCAGCGCTTCGATCGTCCCAAAATCTTCAGAGCCATCCTAATTTCGCGTTTACACGGGCGGGCAGCGTTGTAAAAATGCCCGGTGCGGTCGCTCAAGTACTTCAGAGTTTACTTGAGGTTTACCGGTTCGCCGTTTATTCTTCGGTTTGCAGCTTGTTTTCCACCAACTGAAGAATTATTTGCTTACTCAGGCCCGCCAGTGACTGCGAACTCCATGCTAAGCGCTCGGCTTCCCGAAGTCGATCAATCCGTTTCGATCGAAACGCTCTTGGGAGTGGCGGCCCAAGCCACTGACATCCTCAATCAAATCCGCGATGCGATGTTGGAGCCGTACCCGCGCAAAAGCGCGCCGACATTCACGAGCGCGCAAGTCGCATCTCTGTGCGGCGTCGACAAGCAGCGGTTCCAGTATTTGACCACCAAGGGCGATCTGCCCGCAGGGACGTCCAAAGGCGCGGGTCGCAGCAAGGAATTCTCGCTCGAAGAAGCCCTGACCTGGATCCGGGCGACAAAGGAACGCACGCGGCGGCCCGAGCACAAGCGCGGGCGAATCGTAACCGTCGCAAACTTCAAAGGCGGGGTCGCCAAGACGACGACCGCGGTCTCCGCCGCGCAAGCCCTCACGTTGCTCGGGCGCAGGGTGCTCGTCATCGACTGCGATCCGCAGGGGACGACGACGCAGTTGTGCGGATGGGCGCCCGACGCTGAAATCTCCGACGATCAGACCCTTCTTCCGCTCATCTACGGTGATCGGGAGACGCTGCACTATGCCGTACAGGAAACGTACTGGCACAACCTGGATTTGATCCCGGCTTCGTCCTCGCTGTTCGACGCCGAATTCGAGATTCCGGCCAAGGTGCTGAACGACAGCACGTTCGAATTCTGGGAAATTCTCCGCAAGGGCCTGATGCCGCTCGCGAACGAGTACGACGCGATCGTCATCGACACGCCTCCGGCGCTCAGCTATCTGACCATCAACGCGTTGCTCGCATCCGACGCGATCTTGCTGCCCTGCCCGCCCGAGGCGCTCGACTTCGCCAGCTCGACGCAGTTCTGGCATCTCTTCGCCGACATTGCGAAAAAGCTGCCGGGCGTGCTCGAACAGAAACGGTTCGACTTCGTCAACGTGATCATGACCAAAGCAAAGTCGGACGACGTCTCGCGGGTGGTGCGGGGATGGCTGCAGAAGGCCTACGGCGATCGCGTGCTGCCCTTCGAGATTCCGGAATCGACCGTGCCGAAGGGCGCCTCGGCGCAATTGTCGACGGTCTACGATCTGTCAAAACCGGACGGCAGCACAGCCGCATACAACCGATTCAAAGAGCCGCTCGACCGACTCGCCGAGCATCTCGACGCGCAGTTCGTACGCGCGTGGAATCAGACGGAGGATTAAATGGGCATCGGGGACAGACTCCTCGCCAAGACAGCGAATATCGGCAGCAAGCCGACGGACGCGGCGCAGTCGCGTCCGGTCAACACAGAGGCGCGTACGTCTCCTGGCCGATTGATGGACGCGCAGCATCGCATCAATACGGCGCAGGCACGAATCAAAGAACTCGAATCGCAACTCGAGGAAGGTGCCGCGCTCGAAGTGCCGCTAGATGCGCTTGTTGAGGTGAAGGGGCGGCGTCGCAAGCTGACGGCTGAGCAGTTTCAGGAATTGAAGGGCAACCTCGCCCGGCACCCGCTCGCCACGCCAATCTTGGTGCGCGCGTTGTCCGAAGGTCGGTTTGAAATCGTCGCGGGCCATAACCGCGTCGCCGCATATAGAGAACTCGGACGCTCGACGATCCGCGCGAATGTCGCATCGATCGAGGAAGGCGAGATCGAATTTGCGGCGTTCTTTTCGAATCTGCTGTCGCCGTCGCTGACGGACTTCGAGAAGTACTGGAATTTCAAGCGATTGCAGGAACTGAGTGGCTTGTCACGCACCGAGATCTCAGAGAGCGCGGGATTGAGCAAGAGCCACGTCACGCGAATCTTTTCGTTCGATGCACTGCCGGAAGCGGCCAAGCTGGCACTCGCTGAGAAGCCCGAGCGGTTGGGGAGCAATGCGGCGCAGAAACTTGCAGCACTGACCGAGGCGGGCAAGTCAGAAAAGGTCGTGGAAGCGATTCGTCGCTTGATTGACGACGAGAACTTCACTCAGGACAAAGCCGTTGCGCTGGCTGCGGAAAAACCGCGGGTCGCCGCTCCAAGCGCAACCGTCGTTCGCTCGGGCCGGAGGAAAGTTTGTGAGGTTTCCACGAGAAACGGCGTGGTCGGCGTTCGCTTCTTCGAGAAGGACGCGACCGACGCTGAGCAGTGGGGGCAACGAATCGCCGATTTCATCAACAGAACGTTGAGCGAGACGGAGCAGGACTGATGCTCTACTAGGTTTTCTCTTTAAATCAATGACTTAGCGAATCAAACGAAGTCAGAACTGATTGAGCCTAGTAGAACTTCCTTAGAAATCAAGGACTTGACGTATCAGCAACCACGAGGCTGCTATGTAACGAACAGGAAGTAAAAAGACAAAAGCCTTCGGCGCCAACCGAAGGCTTTTGAATATCGGGCTTAACTGCATATCGCCCGTTCCGCTTCCCGACGCCAATCGGGTCACGAGTACACACCTCGAAGTTTAGCGGAACGCGATCGGCAGTCAAGCGTTTGCCCTCCATTTTTCGAAATGGACGTACTTGACATGCATATCGCGCAACTTTCCGTTGCAGGCGAGGATGTTTCTCGCCCTCAAAACTTCACATCGCCACCTGCTGAAGCGGATCGACTCGCTCTCGATGAATACGCTTGTGATCGATCCAACCTCCCTTGGGTGATCTTTCGCGCCGCGCACCGGGCAACCCATACAGCAGCATTGCCCGCTCGTGCGCGTGCCTTGCTCGCGGCGTTGGCCCGCACAGTCGATGCGTCCCGCCCCTACGCCCCCATTTTCGCCCGGCGCGAACTGCTCACGGGACGTGCTCAGCAATCCATGCGCACGTTTTATCGCAGCATGGACGATCTCGAAAGCACCGGCTTCATCACTCGGCCGCCACAGACCCGATACGGCGCGGCTGGCCTGTTCGGTCGCGCCTACATTCATCTGACGCCGAAAGCTGCCGCTTTGCTCGGCCTCGCGGAGCCAGCAATCGAAGCCGAGAATCCGTCCGCCCCGAGTAAGGAGCAGACGGACAAGACCGCACTCGCCTCTTCTTTCGGGCCACCGTCTGTCACCGTGGCAGACGGTGCTATATATAAGGATCTAATCCCTACTACTCAAAAGAGACAATCAGGACGCCTTCCTGCGGACCTCGACCGCCTGTTGGCGCTGGGATTTCGTGAATTCCTGATTTTTAAACTCATGCGCGAGGCAAAGATTCACGGCAAGCTTCTGTCCGACGTCGTTGAAGCCAGTTGGCAACATCTGCGCCGCGCCACGCATCCGATCAGCTACCTAAGGACCCTTCTGCGTGCTCCGGTGGATTTCGCCTACCGCGCACGGAGCCAGCGAAATGCACAAGCCAACGAGCAAGCCCGGCGCACGCGCTCTGAAGAAGTCGACACGGCCATTGCAGGTCTCGCAGGCCAGTCTTTTGTAAGCCGTGACAGCCTGCGACGCTATCGCATCTCCGCGGACGCGCGCTCGGTCATCATTCATCATCGAGAAGAGACCCAGCCGCGCGTGCATGCCGGCGCGTGGGCGCATGACTTCATCACGGCGTTCGAGGCAGGGCATATCGTGCCCATCGACCTTGATGCGCCAAGCGACGCCGAAGCGGCACTTGCTCAACGTTCCGCGGGACATCGGTCAGGACGCAGCACTCGATCCGAGGCCAACCTCGACGATCTCAAAGCGTTTCTACGCTTGAAGAGCGCCGCCGCCGCCCCATCTACGAAACCGAAGGAGCCGATGAAGCCGTCGAGTCAAAGCCGGTCGAGTTCGCTCCCTTTGGATTCGCTTTTAGAGACGATATCGCGCGTAGCATCATCGGCGAAGTTTCGCAATCTGCCCGTATTGGAGTCATGAGCAATCTGGCGGGGTCAGAGTCAACCGACCTTAGGTCAGACGAATGTCGCGTAACGAGCGTGCAGCGAAACTTTTTCAAATAAACTGCTGCGTCGCAGCAAATGCTGATATACTCTAAGGTTGCGCCTGAATGGGCGATTGGAAAACGCAAGTGCCGCGTCTGGATGCGGTTTGCGTGCTTTGCTCGATGCGATTTTCAGCAAGCCGTCCGTGGTCGAAGCTGTCATCGAAATCATCGCGAGCCGTTACGCTCGCTCCCGGGGATCTGTCGTCGCCGAGCAAACCTGTCGAGGAGAAAGTATGGCAAGTTTTGATCGGGAAGATTCGGAGCTGGATATCGTCGCGCCGGCGCGCAAGGCACCCGGCCGGCGGGCGAACAAAGGGAAGGGCCAGGCCGGCACGATACAGCCCGATGTCGCGATGACCGCTGAGCAAAATGAAGAGCGGCAGCGCCAGATGCGCGCGCTCATCCAGTTGGGCAAGGAACGCGGATACCTCACGCACGCTGAGATCAACGACCACCTGCCGGACAACTTCGCTGAGACGGCTGCGATGGAAACCATCGTCAGCACGTTCCACGACATGGGTGTCGCGGTCTACGAACAGGCGCCGGATGCCGAAACGCTGCTTCTGAGCGATAGCGCCCCGAGCGTGGTCACCGACGAGCAATCGGACGAAGAAGCGGAAAACGCGTTGTCCACGGTCGACTCCGAATTCGGCCGCACGACCGATCCGGTTCGCATGTACATGCGCGAAATGGGCGCGACCGAGCTGCTCACGCGTGCCGGCGAAATCGCCATCGCGAAGCGAATCGAAGACGGCCTGCACGAGATGATCCAGGCGATCGCGGCGTGCCCGTCGACCGTCGCGACCATTCTCGCGGATGCGGCGCAAGTCGAATCGGGTGAGCTGAAGATCGACGATCTCGTCGACGGCCTGAAGGAAGAGGACACGGCAGACGAAGATATTTCGGCGTCCGATACGAACGACTCCACGGACATCGATACGGATACCGACGAATCCGACAGCGACGACGAGGACGATGACGATCTCGACGGCGGCGATGCCGGTGCATCGAACGAAGCGCGCCTGAAGCAACTGAAGGCCGACTGTCTCGAGATCTTTGCGCGCGTGCGCGAGTTGGCCGAACAAGCGAGCAATCCTAAGGGTTCGGGCGCGGTCGCGGCGAAAGCTGTAGAAAAAGCGCGTGCCGAGATCCAGCGCGAGCTCGGTTCGATCCGCTTTACCGCGAAAACCATCGACCGCCTGTGTGTCAATGTTCAGCAGCAAGTGGCGCAGGTGCGTGATATCGAACGTCGCGTGCTGCAGATCGCGGTGGATCGTTGCGGCATGCCGCGCGAGAAGTTTGTCGAATCATTCGTCGGTCACGAGACCGATCTCGAATGGACGTCGCGCGCGGCCGCGGGCTCGAAGCAATACGGCGCGTCGCTCGAGCGCAGCTTGCCGGCGATTCAGGCCGAGCAGCAAAAGCTCATCGACATCGAAGGCACGGTCGAGATGCCGCTCAAGCAGCTGAAGCAGATCAACCGTCAGATGACGGCAGCCGAGCTCAAGATGCGTCAAGCCAAGCGCGAGATGATCGAAGCGAACTTGCGTCTCGTCATTTCGATCGCGAAGAAGTACGTGAATCGCGGCATGCAGTTCCTGGATCTGATCCAGGAGGGCAACATCGGTCTGATGAAGGCAGTGGACAAGTTCGAATATCGCCGCGGCTGGAAGTTTTCGACGTACGCCACGTGGTGGGTTCGCCAGGCCGTGACGCGTTCGCTCGCCGATCAGGCGCGCACCATTCGCGTGCCGGTTCACATGATCGAAACGATCAACAAGCTGAACCGCATCTCGCGCGAAATCCTGCAACAGACGGGACAGGAAGCGCATCCGTCCGTGCTCGCCGAGCGTATGGAAATGCCGGAAGAGAAGATCCGCGGCATTCTCAAGATCGCGAAGCAGCCGGTGTCGCTGGAAACGCCGGTCGGTGAAGATGCCGATGCGACCCTGGGCGACATGATCGAAGACCAGGGCGCCGCTTCTCCGGCGGATGCTGCCGTGCACGCGAACATGCGCGCTGCGATCGACGACGCGCTCAACGCGCTGTCGCCGCGCGAGGCAAAGGTGTTGCGTATGCGCTTCGGCATCGACACGGCTTCGGACTATACGCTCGAAGAACTGGGCAAGCAGTTCGACGTGACGCGCGAGCGTATTCGTCAGATCGAAAGCAAGGCGATGCGCAAGCTCATGCATCCGAGCCGCGCCGACAAGCTGCGTCCGTTCCTGGATCGCTGATCTTCCGAGCCGTCCGCACTACGTTCGGATGAACTCGATAGCGCGTGCCGCCCAATCAGGCGGTACGCGCTTTTTTATTTCCGAACAGAATCAACCGCGCGCAGTGCCCTTTGGCAGCTTCGACGCGGCACACGCCTGGAGCGCGGCGATCGCCTTGTTTGCGAGTGACAGCGTTTCCTCGCAGGCGAGACGGTCGCGGAAGATCGAGCATCCGCCGCCCGCGTTGACTCGCGCGACGGCGCTGCGCACCTTGTCCAGCGCGGATTGCGGCGAGCCCGTGTCCCGGATGATCGAGGCGACGTCGAACGCGCTGCCGGCGTCGGTTTCGACGTAGCTCGGGCATTGCGTTTGCGCGTGAGCCGCGACGCAGATCATGCCGATTGCGGCGATGGCAGGAAATCGCCGCGATCGAGCGGAGCGGAACGAATACGCACGAGCGGAATGAGAGCAGAAGAGGGTATCCATGAGCGTCACCACCGTCAGATATCGCATCGAAGGACGTGCACGTTCGGCGAATTTACCTCGGCTGGAAACGACCAACGCTTGTCCACAGTTTGGCTGGACAAGCATGTGGATATCCTGAGCATCGCCGGATCAACCTCCTGATGCGTAACGCATTTCAGCCGGCGAACGAAATTCGCGCTTCTTCGTCTCCCATTCTGAACCGGTTAAAAAAATCATGTCGATCGCGAATAAATCCGCTAGACCTGGAACGCCCGCACAGTCTGCCTGAGCTCGCGCGCCTGTGCATCGAGCGATAACGCCGATGTCGACGCTTCGTTCACGAGCGCGGCGTTCTTCTGCATCAGCCGATCCATCTGCGATACCGCGTCATTCACTTCGTCGATGCCGCTGCTTTGCTCGCGCGATGCCGTGGCGATTGCTTCGACCAGCGCGGACACGCCGTCGACGGAATCGAGCAAATCGGCGAGCGTCGCGCCTGCGCGCATGACCGTCGCGCCGCTCGATTCGACGTGAGCGTTTACCTCCCGCGTCAGTTGCGAAATCTCCTTCGCCGCAGTCGACGAACGCCGCGCGAGCGCACGCACTTCCTCCGCCACGACCGCGAAACCGCGCCCCAGCGATCCGGCGCGCGCCGCTTCCACTGCGGCATTCAGCGCGAGCAAATTGGTCTGGAATGCAATGGATTCGATGACGCTCGTGATGTGCCCGATTTGCGCCGACCGTGAGGACAGATCGGTCATGCGCGCGATTGCATCGGCGACGGCGCGCTCGCCGTCCTTTGCGCGCGCCGACGCTTCCTTCGCGAGTTCGCGTGCGCGGTTCGCGTGTTCGGCGTTCGTGCGCACGGTCGCCGCGATCTGCTCCATGCTCGCCGACGTCTGCTGCAAGCTCGCCGCATGCTCTTCCGTGCGCGCCGACAGCGCGTGATTGCCCTCGGTGATGTCCGCAGTTGCGATGCCGATGGTGTCCGTCGAGCGCTTGATGTCGCCGACCATCGACGCGAGTTGGCTGCGCATCAGGCTCATCGCGTGCATCAGGCTTTGCGTGTCGCCCGGCGCGACGGGCACGTCCGTCAGCAAATCGCCCTTCGACACCCGCCGGGCGACGCTCGCCGCAAGCTCCGGCTCGCCGCCGAGTTGACGCACGAGCGTGCGCGCCATCGAAAGGCACAGCCCGCCGACGAGCGCCACGCCAATAGCGATGCACGCGCCGACCGTCCACTGCACGAGGCGACTCACGCGCTGCGCGTCGTCGTATTCCTGCTGCGCGGCGGTGAGCTGAAACGCGCGCAGCTCGGTGCTTTCCTTCTTGACGCGCGCGGCCTGCGGTTCGATCTGCTGCGTCACGATCCACTGCGCTTCGGACAAATTGTTCGCGGCGAGCAGGTCGGTCGTCGGACGAAATCCCTTGTCGCGCAACGTCGCCCAGTCGCTGGCGAGCCGTTTTGCGCGCGGCGCCTCGGTTGCATCGAGCGGATAGCGCAGATAGCGGCCGAGCAGGGCATCGACGTTCGCAATGCGCTGCTGCGTCGACGCGACCACGGCTTGCGTTTTCTGCGCCGATGGATCGAGCACCGCGTCGCTGATCGCGAACTGGCTTTGCGTGATGATCTCGTCGATGGTCGAGATGGTTTGCAGCGCCTGCGCGCGGCCTTCGTAGACGTGACGCAGCGCGGCATTGCCTTGCTGGACGCCGAATAATCCGACGCCGCCGACGGTGACGAGCACGGCCGCGACCGCGCTCGTGACGATCGCGAGGCGCGCCTTGACGGTGAGCTTTGACATGTTCTTCGGTAGACGAGAGAGGTGCGCGGGGAAGTCCGGAGGCCTTGAGCGCGGCATAACGCGCCGCGATCGGCCAATCATCAGACATTTTCGGAGAGCGCAATCTACCGGTCGTGCAAGACGTTCATGTGACAACCGTCTCCTGCGCGCGCCGCATACGTTTGCGTGCGCGTTACCAACAAAGGGGCGGATGCCCGCGCGCCCGGCGCGGGCACGCGATGATCAATCGCGCTTCGGAATCTCCAGCCCGCGCTTCACGGCAGGTCGCGCCAGAAATGCTTCAAGCACACGCTCGACGTTCTTGAACTCATGAAAATCGACGAGTTCGCGCGCCTCATAAAAGCCGATCAGATTACGCACCCACGGGAACATCGAAATATCGGCGATGCTGTATTCGTCGCCCATGATCCAGTCGCGGCCGTCGAGCCGCTTGTCGAGCACCGCGAGCAGCCGCTTCGATTCCGCGACGTAACGCGCACGCGGCCGCTTGTCCTCGTATTCCTTCCCTGCAAACTTATGGAAGAAGCCGACTTGCCCGAACATCGGGCCGATGCCGCCCATCTGGAACATCAGCCATTGCAGCGTCTCATAACGTTTCGCCAGGTCGTCGGGCATCAACTGGCCGCTCTTCGCCGCGAGATAGATGAGAATCGCGCCGGATTCGAACAACGGCATGGGTTCGCCGTTCGGCCCGTTCGGGTCGATGATTGCGGGAATCTTGTTGTTCGGATTGAGCGATATAAATTCCTCCGACATCTGATCGTTCTTGTCGAAGCGCACGAGATGCGGCTCGTAGGGCAGGCCGGTTTCCTCCAGCATGATCGAGACTTTCACGCCGTTGGGCGTCGGCAGCGAGTAGAGCTGGATGCGCTCCGGGTGCTGAGCGGGCCATTTGCGGGTGATGGGAAAATCGGAGAGTGCGGTCATGTAACGTCCTCAAAAGTCGAACCGCGAATATAACCATTTCGCCGATTTCCGTGTTCCGCACCGCGGCTGTGCGGCGTGTCATCGGGCGGACGCATCGAAAGACAAAGATTGAGGGATCTCGTACAGACGCGGCCTGTCGAAGCGCAGAGTCTGTGTGTACCTCCACTACACGCTTGTAGAAATCGCTGCCGGACGAGCACGAGGATTGCGCGAAGCGCCCGGGTCAAGAAGCCAGCCAACAAAGAAGAAACCAAGCCCTTGCGGGAACACTACAGCGTGTGCGCGAAGTGCGGGCCGATTTGCTGGCTCGCTTATTGCATCGATGCGGATGCCCGAGCATCAATGTCGGAACTTTACGAACCGTTGGTTACCGCTGCCATGAAAACCGCTCCTCTCGCAACGCTCACCGCATTCGCTGCCGTGGTCGGGGGACTGCTGCCCAGCCTGTGCGATGCGACGCCTCTCGAAAGCCAGCTCGACTGCAAATCCAGTGCGCACAGGTTCATCGCGCCGCTTGTCGCCAACAAGTCCATCGATGCGCGCCCCATGCGCGTCGAAGCGAATTCCGTGAATGCATTCAAGCCGACGCAGGGCAGCGAGCTCACCGCATACGGCTTTCGCGTCTACGCCGTGCTGGGCTACGAGCAGGGCGACGACATGTTCAAGCGCGGCAGCGGCCAGCCGATCAACGACTCCGCATACGGCGTCGTGGTGCTCGCCGCGGCGGAGACGGTCGAGGCGAAAGTGCGCGAATCGGGCAGCACGGCCGTCGTGAAACAGGTCGTGCCGATGCTGATGACCGCCGTTTTTTGCGACGGCAGCGGCGTGCATAACACGACGACAGCGGGCCCGGTCACGACGGAAGCATCGCGCAATCGCTGATTCATCGCGATAATGTTCTCCCGATTTCGGCGCGCGCATGTGTCGCGCGCATAACAACAGGAGAACGCCAACATGTCCGACGCAGCCAACCAGTCTCAACGAATCGCCATCGTCACCGGAGCGGGTAGCGGCATCGGGCGCGCGGCCGCGCTCGCGCTGCTCGGCGACGGCTGGTCGGTCGTGCTGGCGGGAAGGCGTCCCGCGCCGCTCGATGCGGTGATCGGCGAATCGAACGCCGGCGCCCGCGCGCTCGCCGTACCCACCGACGTCTCCGATCCGCAATCGGTCGAAAAGCTCTTCAAGGCGGCGGTCGAGCACTTCGGCCGCGTCGATCTGTTGTTCAACAACGCCGGCGTGACGAATCCGCCCGGACCGTTCGAGGACTGGACGCCGGAGCAATGGCGCAATGTCGTGGACATCAATCTGAACGGCATGTTCTTTTGCCTGCAGCAGGCGTTCCGCACGATGAAGGCGCAAATGCCAATGGGCGGCCGCATCATCAACAACGGCTCCATTTCCGCGAGCGCGCCGCGCCCGAACTCGGCGGCCTACACGGCGACGAAGCACGCGGTGCAGGGCCTCACGAAAACCGCATCGCTCGACGGCCGCAAGTACGACATCGCGGTCGGACAGATCGACGTCGGCAACGCATACACCGAGCTGTCCGAGCGCATGTCGCGCGGCGTGCCGCAGGCGAACGGCGAGATCGCCGTCGAGCCGATGATGGACGTGAAGATCGTCGGCCAGTCGGTGCTGTACATGGCGAATCTGCCGCTCGAAGCCAACGTGCTGTTTCACACCGTGATGGCGACCAAGATGCCGTTCGTCGGCCGCGGTTAAGTCGTCTACGCAGTCCGATACCAGACGCGAATGCCCGAGTACCAGTGGCTCACGCTGGTATCGTCGCCGGCGCCGAACGTCGAGAGACTCTCGACGTTCAGCACGTCGATTCCGTTCTCCGCGATCCACCTGTTCGCGCGCTCGACGAGCGCCGCGCCGTTCTCATACACGTTGCCCTTGATGATGTGATGCTGCACGATCTGTCGCTCGAAGTCTTCATAGGCGATCTTTGCCATCCGTCGTCTCCTGTCTTTTCGTTTTGATGCGCCGGGTTATCAGCATGCGTTTATGTTGCAGCGCAGCGCTATCGCCGCATGACGCCTTCTGCCGATTCGAGCATCATATGGCCTGACACACGCTCGTGCGAATCGGTTTCTCCCGCGTTTGCACCAGCGAAGAATGAAAGCATTCCGGGAGGCGATCAAAACGAAAGCGCGCTGCCAGGCGCCGATAAATGCCTCACTCAAGGAGACAAGGAGAGCGCGATGGACATGCGGCAACGCGAGCACATCGAGGCAGTCGTCGCAGCGACGACGTGGGCGGAACAGGTCGTGTCCGCCCCCGCGCTGGTGCGCACGCACGAGAACATCATTCAGTCTTCGTGGCGGCGTTGCGTGCATCAGTACGGGCTCGATCCGTCGCGCATGCAGGAAGCGCGCATCCTGCCGCAGACGCGCCTGCGCGAACATCAGCAGCGCATCGACGATTTCGCGCGCATCGCGCGTCACGGTCTCGAGACGCTTTACGAGCAGGTCGCGGGCATGGGCTACGTCGTGCTCCTGACCGATGCGCTCGGCGTGACGGTCGATTACATCGGCGACTCGAACACCGATTTCGCGCTGCGCCGCGCGGGCCTCTATCTCGGCGCGGAATGGAGCGAAGCCGGCGCGGGCACGTGCGCGGTGGGCACCGCGCTCACGACGGGCCAGGCGCTCACCGTGCATCAGGTCGATCATTTCGACGCGACGCACATCCCGCTGACATGCACCGCCGCGCCGCTCTACGATTCGCGCGGGGCGCTTGCCGCAATCCTCGATATCTCCGCGCTCACGTCGCCGCAAGCGCGCGACAGCCAGAATCTCGCGCTGCAACTCGTGCGCATCTACGCGGGGCATATCGAGAACGCGAACTTCCTGCGCACGCACCGGCAGGACTGGATCCTGAAGCTGAACACGGCGCCCGAATTCGTCGATGTCGATCCCGAATATCTGATCGCGCTCGATGCGAGCGGGCGCATCGTCGGACACAATCGCCGCGCCCACGCGATGCTCGCAGCCGAGATTGGCCGGCCGATCGCGCCCGGAGAAGCGGCGGCGTCGCTGATCGGCATGCCGTTCGATACGCTCTTCGATACGCGCATCGAAGAGCTCGGCCGCTTCGTGTATTCGCGGCCGAGCGAGCTGCGCGCGGTGCCGCTCGCGAAATCGGGCGCGCTGCTCTACCTGAGCGTGATGCCGCCTGCGCCGTGCTTTACGCCGGCCGCGCACGCGACTGCACGGCGCAACATCGACGTGCCCGCGCCGCTGGCCGCGCTGAGCGGCGGCGACCCCGCGCTCACGCGACAGCTGGAACGCGCCGCGAAGCTCGTCGATTCGCCGATCAATCTGCTCATCAACGGCGAAACCGGCAGCGGGAAGGAGTTCTTCGCGAAGGCGCTGCATCGCGCGAGCGCGCGTCGCGCGGGGCCGTTCGTCGCAGTGAATTGCGCGGCGATTCCGGAGACGCTCATCGAGAGCGAGCTGTTCGGGCATCTTCCGAACAGCTTCTCCGGCGCGGGCGCGAAGGGCAAGCGCGGGCTCATCCAGGAAGCGGACGGCGGCACGCTCTTTCTCGACGAAATCGGCGACATGCCGCGCGACCTGCAATCGCGTCTGCTGCGCGTGCTGGCCGAAGGCGAAGTGCTCGCGATCGGCGCGTCGCGGCCCGTATCGGTCGATGTGCGCGTCATTTCCGCGACGCATCATTCGCTCGACGCGCTCATGCAGGACGGGCGTTTCCGTGAAGACCTGTACTACCGCCTGAACGGGGCGCGCTTCACGCTGCCGCCGCTGCGCGAGCGAAGCGATCTCGACTGGCTCGTCGACAAATTCCTCGAAGGCGCGGTCACGCTGTCGCCCGCGGCGCGCGAGCGCCTGCACCGGCATGCATGGCCGGGGAATCTGCGCGAGCTCTGCAACGTGCTGCGTTATGCGCGCGCGGTGTGCTCGGATGGTCTGATCGACGTGGAAGACCTGCCGGAAGGATTCGCGGGCGCGGCCGCGCCGGTCGAGCCGCCGCCGCGCGTCATCGAGGACTTCGACCCGCATCGGCTGCCGCCGGAAGGCATGCTGCTGATGCAGTATCTGCGCGCCGCGAGCTGGAACCTGAGCGCGGTCGCGCGGCAGATCGGCGTGAGCCGCATGACGCTGTATCGGCGCATGGCGCGCTACGGCATCCGCTCGCCGAATCAGCGCGACGCGAACGGGCACTGAGCCGATACGCCTGTACCCCCGTCGATACACCTGCCGCTGTGACACCTGTCACGGCGGCGCTCCGTACGCCCTCTGAAACGCCCGTTTTTCGCGGGTAATCCCTCGCTTTTTCACGCCTGAAAACGCCTGTCCGATTGGCATGGCGCTTGCCTTTATCCGCCGCACAAAACACAAAGCGGAGACAAGGCATGCGTGAGAGCGCAACGCCGCTCGTCGGCATCATCGCCAATCCTGTTTCGGCGCGCGACATCCGGCGCGTCATCGCGAACGCGAACAGCCTGCAACTCGCGGATCGCGTGAATATCGTCTTGCGGCTGCTCTCGTCGCTTGCGTCGTGCGGCGTCGCACGCGTGCTGATGATGCCCGACCGCGAAGGCCTGAAGGTCATGCTCGAGCGCCATCTCGCGCGCAAGCACGGCCCGGATGCATCGCTCGCCAAGGTCGAATTTCTCGGCATGCCCGTGACCGCGCGTGTCGACGACACCTTTCGCGCCGCACGCACGATGCGCGAGGCCGGCGTCGATGCGCTCATCGTGCTCGGTGGCGACGGCACGCATCGCGCCGTCGTGCGCGAGTGCGGACAAGTGCCGATCGCGGGGCTTTCGACGGGCACGAACAACGCGTATCCGGAAATGCGCGAGCCGACCATCTCGGGACTCGCGGCCGGGCTGTATGCGACGGGCCGCGTTCCATCGAGCGAAGCGCTCGCGTCGAACAAGCGGCTCGACATCGAGATACGCGATTCGAAAGGCGGCGTGCGCCGCGATATCGCGCTCGTGGATGCTGTCATCTCGCACGAGCATTTCATCGGCGCGCGGGCGCTGTGGAAGATCGACACGCTCGCCGCCGTCTACGTCTCTTACGCCGATCCGCAGGCGATCGGCATGTCGGCGATCGCGGGTCTGCTCGAACCGCTCGGGCGGCACGATCCGGGCGGCGTCGCCATCGAACTCGCGGCGCCGGGTCAGGGCGAGTTCGATCTGCACGCGCCGATCGCGCCGGGTCTCATCGAAGCCGTGCCGATCGCGAACTGGACGCGCCTGGCCGACGGTGTGCCGCATCGCGTGAAGCAGCGCTCGGGCATCGTCGCGCTGGACGGCGAACGCGAACTCGCCTTCGGCCCCGGCGACGAAGTGACCGTCACGCTCCGGGAAAACGCCTTTCGCAGCA
Organism: Caballeronia sp. INML2; assembly: GCF_023631365.1. Lineage (NCBI taxonomy): Bacteria > Pseudomonadati > Pseudomonadota > Betaproteobacteria > Burkholderiales > Burkholderiaceae > Caballeronia > Caballeronia sp. INML2. The sequence continues at coordinate 22,991 of NZ_JALQDH010000071.1, forward strand.
TCGATGTCGCCGCGTGCATGCGTTACGCGGCGGCATCCGGGCTGATGCGTCAGCTCAAAAGCAATACCCGCTAGACCACCCCAACGAAGGAGACAGACATGACAGCGTCGCAACAGCACGCGGGCGGCTTGCCGCTCTCTAAGGAAGAACTGCTGGGCGCGTATCGCAAGATGCGCACGATTCGCGATTTCGAGGAACGCCTGCACGTCGATTTCGGACGCGGCGACATTCCCGGTTTCGTGCACCTGTACGCGGGCGAGGAAGCGGCGGGCGTCGGCATCATGACCCATCTGAACGACGGCGACCGCATTGCGAGCACGCACCGCGGACACGGGCACTGCATCGCGAAAGGCGTCGATCCGGTCGCGATGATGAAGGAGATCTACGGCAAGAAGGGCGGTTCATGCAACGGCAAGGGCGGCTCGATGCATATCGCCGATTTGTCGAAAGGGATGATGGGCGCCAACGGCATCCTCGGCGCGGGCGCGCCCTTGATCTGCGGCGCGGCGCTCGCGGCGAAGTTTCGCGGCAAGGGAGAAGTGGGCATCACCTTCGCCGGCGACGGTGCGTCCAACCAGGGCACGTTTCTCGAAAGCCTGAACCTCGCGGCCGTGTGGAATCTGCCGGTGATCTTCGTGATCGAGAACAACGGCTATGCGGAGTCCACGGCGCGCGATTACGGCACGGCGGTCGACAGTTATGTGGATCGTGCGGCGGGCTTCGGCATTCCGGGCGTGACCGTCGACGGAACGGATTTCTTCGCGGTGTACGAGGCGGCGGGCGAAGTGATCAAGCGCGCGCGCGAAGGCGGCGGGCCGGCGCTGCTCGAGTGCAAGATGATCCGTTTCTACGGCCACTTCGAAGGTGATGCGCAGACCTATCGCGCGCCGGGCGAGCTCGACGATATCCGCTCGAACAAGGATTGCCTGAAGAAGTTCGCGGCCGCCGTCACGCAGGCCGATGTGATTTCCCCCGGAGAACTCGACGCGATCGACAAGGAAGTCGCCGCGCTGATCGACCGGGCGGTGCAGGAAGCGAAGGACGCGCCGTTGCCGACCGCCGCCGATCTGCTCACCGATGTCTACGTCAAATACTGAATCCTGGAGACGACAATCATGGCCCGCAAACTGAGCATGAAGATGGCGATCAACGAAGCCATCGATCAGGAAATGACGCGCGATCCGAGCGTCATCGTATTGGGTGAGGACATCGTCGGCGGCGCAGGCGCGGACGGCGAGAAAGACGCGTGGGGCGGGGTGCTCGGCGTGACGAAGGGGCTTTACGCGAAGCACGGCGACAGACTGCTCGATACGCCGCTGTCGGAATCCGCGTATGTCGGCGCGGCGATCGGCGCGGCGGCGTGCGGCATGCGCCCGGTCGCGGAGCTGATGTTCATCGACTTCATGGGCGTGTGCTTCGACCAGATCTTCAATCAGGCCGCCAAGTTCCGCTACATGTTCGGCGGCAAGGCGGAAACGCCCGTCGTGATTCGCGCGATGGTCGGCGCGGGCTTTCGCGCGGCGGCTCAGCATAGCCAGATGCTGACGTCCCTGTTCACGCACATTCCGGGCTTGAAAGTCGTCTGCCCGAGCACGCCGTACGACACCAAGGGCCTGTTGATCCAGGCAATTCGCGACAACGATCCCGTCATCTTCTGCGAGCACAAGAACCTCTACGGTTTCGAAGGCGAAGTGCCCGAGAACTCGTACGCGATTCCGTTCGGCGAGGCGAACGTCGTGCGCGACGGCAAGGACGTTTCCATCGTCACGTATGGACTGATGGTGCATCGCGCGCTGGAAGCGGCCTCGACGCTCGCGAAGGAAGGCATCGAAGCGGAAGTCGTCGATCTGCGCACGCTGTCGCCGCTCGATATCGACACGGTGCTGGAGACGGTCGAGAACACGGGGCGGCTCGTCGTCGTCGATGAAGCGAATCCGCGCTGCAACATCGCCACCGATATTTCCGCGCAGGTCGCGCAGCAGGCGTTCGGCGCGCTGAAGGCCGGCATCCAGATGGTCTGCGCGCCGCATACGCCGGTGCCGTTCTCGCCGACGCTCGAAGATTTGTACATTCCGAGCGCCGCGCAGATCGCCGACGCCGCAGGAAAAACCATGAAGGGAGGAAAGCACTGATGTCCGCAATCACACCGATCGTGATGCCCAAATGGGGCTTGTCGATGAAGGAAGGCACGGTCAACGAGTGGCTCGTGGAGGAGGGCACGGAAATCACCGTCGGCATGCCGATTCTCGATGTCGAAACCGACAAGATCGCCAATGCCGTCGAAGCGCCCGACGCCGGCTTGCTGCGGCGCAAAGTGGCGGAGGCAGGCGATACGCTGCCCGTGAAGGCGCTGCTCGGCGTGCTCGCGGCGCCGGATGTGAGCGACGCCGATATCGACGCGTATGTGTCGTCGTACGTGACGCCCGCCGAAGACGAGGAAGAGGGCGAAGAAGCCGCGGCGTATCACTTCGTCGATGTCGACGGCATTCGCGTGCGCTACGCATCGCGCGGCGGCGACGACGCGAGCCGGCCCGCGGTGCTGTTCATTCACGGCTTCGGCGGCGATCTCGACAACTGGCTCTTCAATCTCGACGCGCTCGCGGAGAAGAATCGCGTGTTCGCGCTCGATCTGCCGGGGCACGGGCAATCGACGCCGAAAGTGCCGGGAACGTCGTTGGCGGATCTCGCGGGCTTCGTCGGGAAGTTCATGGACGCGGTGTCGATCGACCGCGCGCATCTCGTCGGACACTCGATGGGCGGCGGGATCGCGGCGCAGATGGCCGTCGACCAGCCGGCGCGTGTGCAATCGGTGTCGCTCATTTCACCTGCCGGTTTCGGCGATGAAGTGAACAACGCGTACACCGAAGGCTTCGTGACGGCGGAATCGCGCCGCGAGCTGAAGCCGGTCGTGGAGTTGCTGTTCGCGAACCCCGAGCTGGTGAGCCGCCAGATGCTCGACGATCTGCTGAAGTACAAGCGGCTCGATGGCGTCAGCGAGGCGCTGACATCGCTCAACGGCGGGCTGTTCGCGGGCGGCAGGCAGAGCGCGCAGCCGGGCGGCAAGCTGGCCGCGACGGGCAAGCCGGTGCTCGTGATCTGGGGCGAAAAGGACCAGATCATCCCGGCCGCGCACGCGAAGCAGGCGCCGGAAGGCGCAACCGTGCGCATCTTCGACGATGCCGGCCATATGAGCCAGATGGAGAAGGCGAACGAAGTCAATGCGTTGCTGAAGGAGCACGTGGCGAAGGGCGGCTGATCCGCCACGAGCCGCGCGCGCCCCGCCGGCGAAGGCCGCCGACGGGGCGCGCTCGTCTTTCGCGGTTATTGGCTACCATGCGTGGATGGCGTCGCTCGCGACGCGCCCGGACATCGATTCCATGCCCTTCCAACTGATCGATCCCGTTTCCCTTTCCGGCGACCCGCTCGACGCCGAGGAAGCGCTTCTCTCACGCGCGGCCGCCGGCGAGGCTGTCGCGCATGTCTGGGAAGCGCCCGTTTCGCTGGTCGTGCCGCGCAGCTATCAGCGTTACGCGGCGCTCGCCGATGCGCGCGAGGCTTTCGCACAGCGCGGCTGTCCCGTGTGGCTGCGTCTGTCGGGCGGCGGCCTGGTGCCACAAGGCCCGGGCATTCTCAATCTTAGCCTCGCGTATCCGGTGCGCGCGCCGATGGGCACGCTCTCCGAAGCCGTCTACCTGCATCTGTGCAGAATTCTCGCGAATGCGCTCAACTCGCTCGGCGTGCTGACGCACTGGCAGGCCGTGGAAGGCTCGTTCTGCGACGGCCGCTTCAATCTCGCATGGGGTCCCGGCGACGACGCGCGCAAGGTCGCGGGCACGGCGCAGTACTGGCGGCGCGTGCCGCACGGCGACACGGATCAGCCGCTTTACGCGGTGCTCGCGCACGCCGTCCTGCTCGTCGATGCCGATCCGATCGAAATCAACGAGCGCGCCAATGCATTCGAAGCGATGATCGGCAGCGGCCGCCGCTACGAAGAAATGCGCGTCGTGACCGTCGCGCAGGCGCTCGCCTACGAATGTTTCTCGCTACCCGCCGACCTGCGCGAGCGCGTGCGCGCGGCGTTGATCGACCGTGTGAAGGACGCGCCGCTGCCAGAGCACTAAAAACGCATCGAGGTGGCCATGCCGCTCAGAAGTGCTTCGAACGGGTTCTTCTTCGCGTTGTGGGTGGCCGTGTGCGCGGCCGCGCCCGAATTTCTGTGGCAGGGTCTCTTTTCTGTCTTCGGCCATTTTTCCCTGATCGATGCCGCCGCCGCGCTCCTCATCGGCGCGATCCTCGCGTTTTTCGTCGAGCCCGTTCTGGAACGCGTGCGCAGTCTCGGCGACGCGCACGAGCACGCGGAGAAATCGCCGGCCTTCGCCGCGTGCGAGGCGTTGAGCTTCGCGATCGTCGCCGTCTGCGTGCATGAGGCAATCACCGTGTACGTCGCGGCGAGCCATTCGAACGAACACGCAAGCGAGAACCTCGCGAGAGCCGTCGGGCAGGCGCTGCAATGGGCGGTCACACCGTTTTTCATCACGCTCGCGTGGATGGCCGCGCGAGCGCCGTCGTGGCTCGCATGGTCCGTGGCGGCACTGGCGGTGATCGCCACCTTCGTCGCCGGCGTGATATTCGGATGGAGCGCGCACGTGCTCGTGACGAGCGTGATTCCGGCGACCTGCGTGCTGATCGCGGGATGCATTATCGTGCGGGAACAGTGGGATGCGTCGACGTTCAGGCGCTGCGCCCGCGCGACCGGTGTGATCGCGCTCGCCTGGCTCGTGTTGACCGGCGCGCTGCAACTCGTCCTATGGCTCGCACACGTCCAGGCGTTTCGCGTTTATGAACGATCGGAGTTCTGGAGCGACTTGCGGTTTTACATCGGCTGGGTCACGGGGCTGCTCGTTGCGCCGGCCTTCGTGCCCGACGCGCCGCTGAACGCCGGCGGCGACGGCCGGCGCGTGCGGCGTTGACGACGTTGTCAGTACGTTCCGGGCGGTGGCTGCCAGCCCGGCGGCGGAGGTGGTGGCGGCGGTGTCGTGCTGTACGCCCCGGACGGCTGGACGGTGCGCGTGGCGCCGCGCACCGGCACCTTGTCGCCCGCGGCATACATGCATTGCAGATAGGCGTAATCGTAGCGCTGCTGCACGGTGTAACCCGATGCCTGCGATGCGCCGACGCCGAACGCGCTGCCCGTCAGCAAGCCCGCGCCCGCGCCGATGGCCGCGCCCGAGCCGCCGCCGAACGCCGCGCCCGCCGCCGCGCCGAGCGCAGTGCCGACGACCGCGCTGCCGACCGCGCTGTTGGTCGCCGCCTGATTGGCATCCACGCCGCCGACCTGATTGAGGGCGAACTGGCGGCACGAGGAATCGTCGGCGCGGAACTGGTCGAACGTCTTGGTGCTGCCGGGGAGCGCCATCACGCTAGGGCCGGTGGGCATCACGGTACAGGCCGAAAGACCGATCGCCGCGAGGAGCAGGGCAAGCCTTGAGTAGTTCATGGAATCTTGCGAATTCGCTTCGTTGTGTGTTTCAGGGCGCCGAAAAGCGTCAGTTCGACGGCGGCGGCGTAGCCGGAACCGGACGCCATGCGTCGGCACATTGCTTCACGTACGGGTAGTAAGCCTTCGCGGAGTCGCAGTAGTACCACATGCCGGCTTGCTGGGCGGGCGCGCCCGGATCGGCGGCCGGCTGGCCCTGCTCGACATATTGCACCGGCGCGGAAGGCTGGACGACCACGGGCGGCGGCGGATAGTAGTAGTACGGCGCGGGTGCCATGGGGTATGGGTAATACACGGGTCCGCCGACCCAAACGCCGACGCGTGACCAGGCATACGCGTTGGCGGTCACGCCCGCGCTCGCAATCAGCGATAGCGCGATAAAAGCCTTGAGGCGATTCACGACCTTCTCCAGAAAAATTGTTTGCGGTGTCGATGCCTATAACGGAAATCCGACCTCCGCTGTTGACCGGACATGGCGCATCTTTCAACGCTATTCCAGTTGCTGGAGAAATTCAATTACACGAGCGGGCGCGTATTTTTCGGCGCGTTACCCGGTAACAAAGTGTCGTGATTTCAGGCGCGCAGCACGGTCATTCCGGCTTGTTCGAACGGCTCGGTGAGCTTCGTGTCGGCTGCCTTTTCGACGATGATCGTCCGCGCGAGCTCGATTCCGCCGATCCTGTAAGCCGACGCCGCGTTGAGCTTCGCCGCCGACGCGAGCACGACGGTTTCCGCCGCGCGCGCCGACAGCGCACGCTTGATGTGCGCTTCCTCGAAATCGCCGGTCGTGAGCCCGGCTGTCGGATGCACGCCGGTGACACCCATGAAAAAGATGTCGGCATGGATGTGCGACATGGCTTCGACAGCGGCCGCGCCGACGGTGACGATCGAATGCTTGTAGAGCTTGCCGCCGATCAGCACGACGTCGACCGATGCGTGCTCCGCCAGCGCAACCGCGACGCTCGGGCTATGCGTGACGATCGTCGCGCGCAGATTCCCGGGAAGTTGACGCACGAGCAGCGCTGACGTCGTGCCGCCATCGACGATCACGACCTGCCCCGGCGCGATCATCTCCGCCGCCTTCTTCGCGATGCGCCGTTTCGCGTCCGACTCCATTTGCTCGCGCCGCGCGAACGGCGCGACCGCGGGCGAAGCGGGCAGCGCGCCGCCATGCACGCGCTGCAGCAGTCCTTCGGCGGCGAGTTCGCGCAAATCGCGGCGGACGGTGTCCTCGGAAATGCCGAATCGCGCGCTCAGTTCCGTGGCGAGCACTTGCCCGTCGCGCGCGAGGGCATCGAGGATCGCTTTCTTGCGTTGGCTGGTCAACATTGTCTTGCACGAAATTTCTTGATTTTGCACGAAGTTGCACGTTAGCATGAGTTCAACGAATTGTCGAACAGGTGATCCGATGGAAACGAAAGCGCGTGTGCGCGTCCTCAAAACCGAAGTGCTGTCCGACGACTGGTACGTCCTCAGAAAAGTGACCTTCGATTTTCAGCGTCGCGACGGCGTCTGGCAGCGTCAAAGCCGCGAAACCTATGACCGCGGCAACGGTGCGACCATCCTGCTGCGCGAGCGCAACACCGGCAACGTGCTGCTGACGCGCCAGTTCCGCATGCCTGCGTTCGTCAACGGACATGACGGCATGCTGATCGAATCGCCCGGCGGCCTGCTCGACGACGCAACGCCCGAAGAGCGCATCCGCGCCGAAGTGGAAGAGGAAACGGGCTATCGGGTGCATCACGTCGAAAAGATCTTCGAGGCGTTCATGAGCCCCGGATCGGTGACGGAGAAGCTCTACTTCTATATCGGCGACTACGACAGCGCGATGCGCGTATCGGAGGGCGGCGGCGTCGAGGAAGAGGGCGAGGAGATCGAGACGATCGAAGTGCCCTTGCAAACGGCCATGCAGATGATCGAGCGCGGCGAAATCATGGACGGCAAAACGATCATGCTCCTGCAATACGCGGCGCTGAAGGCGCGCTCAGGCGAGTAGCGACACCGCCTTGACCTGGGCCCATAACTGCATGCCTTCGACGATGCCGAGCCGGTCGATCGAATAGCGCGTGACGCGCGCGAGCAGCGGCGAGCCGTCGACATCGAGGCGCACTACGGCTTGCGAAGGATTGACGTCGCCCGCAATGCCGACGACCGTCGCGGACAGCACATTGAGCACGCTGCTGCGCTCGTGCTCGTGCGTGCCGGTGATGAGACTCACGTCGCGCGCTTTCACGGCCACGCGCATCGACTTGCCTTCGGCCATCGGCGCATGCACGACGGCGAGCTTGGCGCGAGAGCCAGGCAACGCGAGCGTGAGCAGGCCGTATGCATTGTCGTATCCCTCGACGATGCCTTCGAACACGACCGATGCATCGTCGGCGATTGCGAGCGGCAGGTCGAGCCGCGCGAGCGTCTCGGCGATGGGGCCGCTCGCCAGCGCGCGACCGCCTTCGAGCAGCACGAGATGATCCGCGAGGCGCGCGACTTCTTCCGGCGCATGGCTCACATAGAGCACGGGGATATCCAGCTCGTCGTGCAGACGTTCCAGATACGGCAGGATTTCGAGCTTGCGCTTCTGATCGAGCGACGCGAGCGGTTCATCGAGCAGAAGCAGACGCGGGCTCGTCAGCAGCGCCCGCGCGATGCCCACGCGCTGCCGCTCGCCGCCCGACAAGCCGGCGGGCATGCGCTCCAGCAAATGCCCGATGCCGAGCAGTTCCGCCGCCTGCGACAGATCCACGCCCCGCGCGGCCGACCGCACGCGATCGAGCCCGAAGCGCAGGTTCTTTTGCACGCTCAGATGTGGAAAGAGGCTCGCTTCCTGAAAGACATAGCCGAGCGGCCGCTTGTGCGTCGGCAGAAAGATGTTGCGTTCGGTATCGAGCCACACTTCGCCATTGACGACGAGCCGCCCGACGCGCGGTCGCGCGAGTCCCGCGAGGCATCGCAAGAGCGTGGTCTTGCCGGAACCGGAATGGCCGAAGATCGCGGTGACGCCGCGCCCGGGCAACGTGAGATCGAGATCGAACGTGAAGCCCTCGTACTCGACGAGAAAGCGCGCCGCGATAGCCTCGTCGGAGCCGCGATGCGCGCGGGCGGGCGCGAGAAGGGAGGACGTGAGTTCAGACATGAGCCGCCACGGAACGTCGGCTGGAATAAAGCACTAGAAGAACGACGAACGAGAATATCACCATGCCGCCGGCGAGCCAGTGCGCCTGGGCGTATTCGAGCGCTTCGACATGATCGAAGATCTGCACGGAAACGACGCGCGTGCGTCCCGGAATGTTGCCGCCGATCATCAGCACGACGCCGAATTCGCCGACGGTGTGCGCAAAGCCGAGAATCGTCGCCGTGACGATGCCCGGTCGCGCGAGCGGCAGCGCCACCGTGAAGAACGTGTCCCACGGGCCGGCGCGCAGCGTCGCGGCGGCTTCGAGCGGACGACGGCCGATTGCCTCGAACGCGTTCTGCAAAGGCTGCACGACGAAAGGCAACGAATAGATCACCGAGCCGATCACGAGCCCGGTGAACGTGAACGGCAGCAAGCCGATGCCGAGCGCCTGCGTCAGCCTGCCGACATAGCCGTTCGGGCCCATCAGCACGAGCAGATAAAAGCCGATGACGGTCGGCGGCAGCACGAGCGGCAGCGCCACCACCGCGCCGACGATGCCCTTCAGCTTCGAGCGCGTGTGCGCGAGCCACCACCCGATCGGCGTGCCGACGAGGAGCAGGAGTGCCGTCGTCAGCGACGCCAGCTCGAGCGTCAGCGTGATGGCCTGGAGATCGGTGCTATCGAGGGGCATCGACGGAATTACAGTTGATAGCCGTAGGACTTGATCACCGCGGCCGCTTTCGGGCCCTTCAGATAATCGATGAACTGCTTCGCGACGGGATTGTCACGGCCCTTGTTCAGGATCACGGCGTCCTGCTTGATCGGCTCATGCAGGTCAGGCGGCACGATCCACGCCGAGCCGCTCGTGATCTTGCCGTTCTTGTAGATCTGCGAGAGCGCGACGAAGCCGAGTTCGGCGTTGCCCGTCGCGACGAATTGCTGCGTTTGCGAAATGTTCTGACCTTCGACGACCTTCGGCTTGATCTCCGCGGTCAGGCCGAGCTTGTCGAGCGTCTGATAGCCGGCGAGGCCGTAAGGCGCGGCTTTCGGATTGGCGATGGCAATGTGCCGGAAGTCGTTCTTCTTCAGCACGTAGCCCTTGTCGTCGACGTAGCCGTTACTCGCGGACCACAGCGCGAGCGCGCCCGTCGCGTACGTGAAGCGGCTGCCGGGCACCGTCGCGCCTTCGCTGTCGAGCTTGGCGGGGGTGGAATCGTCGGCGGCGAGGAACACTTCGAACGGTGCGCCGTTCTTGATCTGCGCGTAAAACTGGCCCGTCGCGCCGAACGATGCCACGACCTTGTTGCCCGTATCCTTCTCGAAGCTGGCGGCGATCGCCTGCACGGGCGCCGTGAAGTTGGCTGCGACCGCGACCTGCACTTCACCCGCCAGCGCTGAAGTTGCGGCCGCGCCCCCGGCGAACGCAACGAAGGCGGACAGCAAAGCGCGCAAAATACGAATCTTCACGTAAGGCTCCATGAATCGAGTTGACATTCTGGTTATGGATCGACTTTGAGCGGCACGTTGGAGGCCGCGAGCGTGTGGCCGTACGGTTCGGCGAGCACCGTAATATATACGAGTATATTACGTCGGCGCATGCTCGCTCTGTCACATGTCGATCATGAGTCTCGTCGGAAGAATGCGAGTCGATGTGTTTGTGAGTCTCGCTCAAAGAATTGGGTTGACCTTGTGCGCGTTTTTGAAGACACTGAACGATGAATACCGAACGACAGCAAAATAAGTTGAGTAGCGCTCAATTCGAACATATGAGGGAGACGGCATCGTGACCGACGCATCGAATCTGCAACGCCTGAAGCTCGGCATCGAAGGACACATTGCGCGCGTGACGCTCGATCGACCCGACGTGCGCAACGCGTTCGACGACGCGACCATCGTCGAGTTGACCGCCGCCTTCCGCGCGCTCGATGACGACGCCAACGTGCGCGTCATCATCCTCGCCGCGAGTGGCCCGGCGTTCTGCGCGGGCGCGGATCTCAACTGGATGAAGCGCATGGCGGGCTATTCGGAAGCGGAAAACCGCGCCGATGCGCTCGGCCTTGCGACCATGCTGAACACGATCTACGCATGCGGGAAGCCGGTGATCGCGCGCGTGCAGGGCGACGCCTACGCGGGCGGCATGGGCCTCGTCGCCGTGTGCGATATCGCGGTCGCGGCGGATACGGCGCATTTCTGCCTCTCCGAAGCGAAGCTCGGCCTGATGCCCGCGACGATCGCGCCCTACGTGATCCGCGCAATGGGCGCGCGCGCGGCGCATCGGTACTTCGTGACGGCGGAGCGTTTCGATGCCGCCGAAGCACTGCGTCTCAACTTCGTGCATGAAGCCGTCGCCGCCGATCAGCTCGACGCGTGCGTCGATGCGATCGCTGCCAGCATCGCCGCGAACAGCCCGAACGGCGTGCGCGAATGCAAGCGGCTCGTCGCGGATTTTGCGGGCAAGGATATCGACGAAGCATTGATTGGCGAGACCGCCGAGCGCATCGCGCGCATCCGCGCATCGGACGAAGGGCGCGAGGGCGTGCGCAGTTTCCTCGAAAAGCGCAAGCCTTCGTGGCTCGGCTGAGCGGAGCCTGTCGACGTGATTACACTGCATCACTGCGTGAGCGCACGCTCGTTCCGGCCGCTCTGGGCGCTGGAGGAAATCGGCGTGCCGTACGAACTGAAGATGTTGCCGTTTCCGCCGCGCGTGTTCGCTCGCGGCTTCAAGGACGTGAATCCGCTCGGCACGATTCCGGCGTTCGAGGAAGACGCGCTCTTCATGACCGAATCGTCGGCGATCTGCCAGTATCTCGCGGCGCGCTACTCGCCGGGCGCGCTCGACGTTGCGCCGCACGAGGCGGATTTCGGCCGCTATCTCAACTTCCTGCACTTCGGCGAAGCGACGCTCACTTTTCCGCAGACGCTCGTGCTGCGTTACGCGCATCTGGAGCCGCCGGAGCGTCTGCAGCCGCAGATCGTCGATGATTACGCGCGGTGGTTTCATGCGCGCCTGCGCACGCTCGCGCCGCTTCTGGCGGCGCAGCCGTATCTGTGCGCGGGGCGCTTCACGGCGGCGGACATTTCCGTCGGCTACGCGCTCATGCTCGCGGAACTTCTGGATCTGAGCGATGGCTTCGCGCCGTCGATCGCCGAATATTGGCGTCGTCTGCGTGAACGCGAAGGCTATCTCCGCGCCATCGGTGCGCAAGAAGCCGCGGCGCTCGCACAGGACGTCCCGACCACGCCCGCGCCGCGCCTGCGCCCGTAGTTACCCTCCTTCAAGTCCCCCCGTCCGGAGGGCTGTGCGGACCATCGCGCAGGCCTACTCTTCACATCACGCGCTGACGTTCACGCGCGCCGATTCAGAGAGACTTTCTTCTTGACGAGGTTGGCGATGGTCGTCTTTTCCTGGTTCCTGTCAGTGGTTGTCGCGCTGCTCGCGACGGCCACCATTGCGATGGCGCTGCCGCGCTCCGCCGCGGACGAGTTGAACGCCACCGCGCCGCAGTCGATTTTCAGCATCGAGATGAATCGCATCGACGCGATACTCGCGTCCTGCATGCCGAACGGCGACTGAGACGGCTGGCGCGACGGGGCGCGTCGCTGGGCGTCGGATGTAAGTGTTGTCGAATCAATGAATTGCGGCGATAGCCGAAACGATATCCACAGGCTTGTGCACGGAAACTGTGGACAACATCTGGATCGAGGCCGAAGAGCCTCGGAAGGTAACCCCAAGCCTTGCGCGAGGGGCGCGTCGGGAGACCACACAATCGACGAGATCGAAGCTCCGTGCGGATGCCGCGCCTCGACGGGGAGGCGAATTCCGCTATATTCGAGCGCTGATGCGCGCCCGACGGGCCGCACCGCACGGAGACCTTCGACGGATGACCAAGCAAGAGATTTCCGCCAACGACTACGACAAATTCCGTTCGGGCATCGTGGAGGTGCTCGAGAGTGCGCGGCGCGCCGCCGCACGGAGCGTCAACGCGATCATGACGGCTTCGTACTGGGAAATCGGGCGGCGGATCGTCGAATCGGAGCAGGGCGGCGCGCATCGGGCGGCTTACGGGGAGACGCTCATCGCGCGGCTGGCCACTGATCTGACGAGCCGTTTCGGCAGAGGATTCGGCAAGGCGAACCTCGCCAATATGCGCGCGTTCTATCAGCAATGGCCGCCGGAGCGGATTTTCCAGACGGCGTCTGGAAAATCGGCGACGGCTTCGCAAACGCTCCAGACGGCGTCTGGAGAATCCGCGCCTTCCTTGCCGTCCCCCAACGCCGACGTACGTCTCGCCGCGCTCGCTGCCCGCTTCGCACTACCGTGGTCGGCCTACGTGCGCCTGCTCTCCGTGAAAAGCGACGCGGCGCGCGCCTTTTACGAGAGCGAAGCGTTGCGCGAGGGCTGGTCGGTCCGCCAGCTCGACCGGCAAGTGAACAGCCAGCTCTTCGAGCGGCTCGCGCTGTCGCGAAACAAGGCGGCGCTGCTGGAAAAGGCCGCCGAGCGCGCTCCCGACGACACAATCACGCCCGAGGAAGCGATCAAGGACCCGTTCGTCCTCGAATTCCTCGACATCAAGGACGAATATTCCGAGTCGGATCTGGAGGACGCGCTGATCCGGCGCCTCGCGGATTTCCTGCTCGAACTCGGCGACGATTTCGCGTTCGTCGGACGACAGAGACGGCTGCGCATCGACGACACGTGGTTTCGCGTCGATCTGCTGTTTTTCCATCGACGGCTGAAGTGTCTCGTCGTCATCGATTTGAAAGTCGGCCGATTCAGCTACGCCGACGCAGGCCAGATGCATCTCTATCTGAACTACGCGCGCGAGCACTGGACGAAGCCGGGCGAAAACCCGCCGGTCGGGCTGATCCTGTGTGCGGGAAAGGGCAGTGCCGAGGCGCGCTACGCGCTGGACAACCTGCCGAACAAGATTCTGGCAGCCGAATATCAGACGGTGCTGCCCGACGAGAAGCTGATCGCGGACGAACTGGAACGTTCGCGCGAGGCGCTGGACGCGCGGCGTGGCCACACCGGCTAGCGCAGGAAATACGGGGCAAAAAAAAGCCCGCTTCATTGAGCGGGCTTGAATCCACATCGGTTGAGACATGGAGGAGACAGGTGTAAGTATAAACCCTTAAGCCTCCGCGTCAATACCTAAAATCAAAAAAATCGCAATCGGGTCTGCACCGCAGCAAATTTGCAACACCTTGTCCACGTCATGGCTTGCCGAGGCTGTGGTAGTACGCGGCCAGATTGGCGATATCCGCGTCCGACAAGGTCTTCGCCATCATCGACATCATCTCGTTCTTGCGCTCGCCCGAACGGAAATCGTTGAGCGCCTTCACGAGATACTCCTCCGTCTGCCCGGCGAGATTGGGCGCCTCCGGCAGCTTCGACATGCCGTCGATGCCGTGACACGCCGCGCACGCCGACGCCTTCGCGCGCCCGGCCTTTACGTCGCCGGCAGCGAACGCGGCGTGTGACATCGCCGCAAGCACGCCCGCAAACATCGCCGCCGTCACCCCAATCTTCATTTCGCCCCCGTATACGAGATGCGGTAGATCGCGCCCGCATAGTCGTCGGAGACTAGGAGCGACCCGTCCTGCAGCATCTGCACATCGGCCGGACGGCCCATGTACTCGCCGCTCGACGTGAGCCAGCCTTCCGCGAAGACTTCCGCCTCGCCCGCGGTGCCGTCGTCCTTGACCGGGATGAACATGAGGCGCGCGCCGACCGGTTTCGTGCGGTTCCACGAGCCATGCTCCGCATCGAAGATGCCGCCCTGATACTTCTGCGGGAACATCTTGCCGTTATAGAACGACATGCCGAGATCGGCGGCGTGCGCAGCAAATTCGACCTGCGGGAACACGAGGCCCGCCGGCGGATTCTGGTCCTTGTACTCGACCGTGCGCACCTTGCCGCCGCCGTACCACGGGAAGCCGAAATTCTCGCCGCCCTTGGTCGCGCGATTCAGCTCGCCGGGCGGGGTGTCGTCGCCCATGCCGTCGACCTGGTTATCGGTGAACCAGAGCGTCTTGTCCTTCTGATTGAAGTCGAAGCCAACCGAATTGCGCGCGCCGTGCACGTACACTTCGCGGTTCTTGCCGTCCTGATCCAGACGGATGATGCCGGCGAGCCCGTTGCGATCCAGTTCCGCGAGCTTGTCCTTGGGCGGCACGTTCCACGGCTGGCCGAGCGCGATGTACAGCTTCTTGTCCGGCCCGATGCGGCAATAGCGCGCGCCGTGATTGAAGCTCTCGAACTGCGTCGGGATCAGCTTGCCCTGCGGCACGACGACGGCCGCCGCGACATCCGGTCCGCCTTCACCGAAGAACTGCGCGGCCGGAAAGCCGAGCACGCGATTCTGTTCGACCACGTAGAGCACGCCGTCGGGCGAGAAGCACACGCCGTTGGGCACCTTGAACGTCACTGACGATGCGAACTGCACGACGTCGCTCGCGACGCGCTGCTTGGTCCGGTCGGTCACCTGCCACACGCGATTCTTGCGCGTGCCGACGAATACCACGCCTGTGGAAGGCTCGATCGCCATCGCGCGGGCTTCCGGCACCACGGCGTACAGCTCGATCTTGAAGCCCTGCGGCAGTTTGATTTGCTCGAGGTTCTTGCGCAGCGCGTCGGCGGTCTGGCCGGCTTGCGGGACGGTTTCCGCCGGCGTGGCGTTGCCGGTCTGACGAAAGTTCGACAGCGCGTTGACGTTGTCCTGCGCAGCGTTCGCATACGGCAGGCAGGCGAACATTGCACCGACGGCCAACGGCAAAAGCTTGAGTGTTGCGTTCATCTGGTTGTCTCCTGTTTGTTGTCGACCGGTCCCGCGGTTCGGCGCCGCGCTCCGGTTCCATTCAAAGCAAGACTCTTCTGACATGCACCGAACAACACACGACAACTTTCGCCGAAGCGCGCAGCCCGGAAAGCAACCGGACGCGAACGCCGCGACGCTGCCTGCAGTGAAAAAGAATCTTAGGACAGAAAACGCTTATATAAACACTGGACGACTAATTTTCGGGGTCGCGCTCCGCGCCAGGCGGAAGCTATTTCCGGCCGTCGAAGAGAAACACGTCGGAGCGATTCGGGCTCGGCAGCGCCACGAGGAGGCGCGCGCCGTCGAGCACCGCGTTACCGGTCACGGTCACATCGGGAAGCGGGCAGGGCGCGGGGCCGAACGTCACCGAGACGTCGTATGCGTTCGCGCCTTCGTGCGGCGCGGCCGTGCCCTTGAAGATGCAGCCGGATGTCGTCGTGCCGGCCAGATAGCCGTCACCCGCGACCGTGATGCGCGTTTGCGTCGTTCCGCCGAGCGCCATGCCGCGCCCGCTGTAGAGGCCGCCCAGATTGGCGCGGCTCGGCGCGATGTCGAGGATCGTCGCGGCTTTGCCGGAGAACGCGAGATCCGCGCTGCCGTCCTTGTTCGCGACGGTTCCATCGACGGCCGGCGCGTGCGCGAAATCGACGTTGAACACGACGGGCAATGCGCCCGCCTTGCCGACGCGATAGTCGAATGCCGAATCGCTGGTAAACCGCCCGTCGCTCGACTGCGCGCCGTTCTTCGCGACCGCGACGCCCGCGAGCCCCGTGCCGCCCGCGCCGCCGTAGAAGAGATACGCGGTGCCGTCGAAGAGCGTGAGCAGTGTGGCTTCGGCAGTGCTGCCCTTGAGCGCGCCCTTGTAGACGCCACCGGAGGGCAGCGTCGTGGTCGCGGTGCCGGGCGGTGGCGCGGTATTGGCGCCGTTGGTCGAACACGCAGCGAGTGCGACGGCGCAAACCACGATGGGAATCGCGTTTCTTGTCATTCAGGACTCCGGTCGCGAGCGGTGAGAGTTCTGTATAAGCGCTTCAATCATGCAGGTCAAGCGCGCCGCGGGTCATCATTCCGCGCTCGTTCAGCCGCTTTACGATGCGTTTCATGGCAACGCGACACTTGGAACGCGAGCGGAAACCAACAAGACATCGTCCGATCCGAGGTCGAAGAGGCGATTGCGTCGTCGCTCGCTTCTTCGGAGGATGCATCGCGTTCGGCGTTTCCGGCCATCAGCGATGCGGCCGCAATGGGCGTCGGTTCGATCTTCATCTTCCCTCTTGTCCCGCAGTGTGTGAGGGAAGCTTGACCGGCGAGAATTAGAGCATTGCGAGGGCGCGTTTTTCGCGACGGCGGCATCGTTTGAAAGGAGGCCAATTGCCTGACGCTCTTTCCTTGTCGAAGCCGCGGACCATCATCTTCGGCGCATTCGATCGACACAACTTCGGCGACATGCTGTTCGCGCATGTCGTCGCGCGGCTGCTTGCGCAGCGTCGTCCGGAAGTCGAGCCGGTGTTCGCCGGATGCGGGCAGCGAGACCTGCGCGCGCACGGCGGTCATGATGTCGCCGCGCTTTCGCAACTGGCGCAGTGCTGGCGCGACGAACCGGTTGCGCTGATTCACGCGGGCGGCGAGCTGCTGACGTGCGACGCATGGGAAGCAGCTGTGATGCTGACGACGCCCGAGGAAGCGCGCATACGCATCGCCCGATACGGTTCGCGCGCCGAAGACCGCAACGCCTGGGCGCGCACCGAACTCGGAACGGATGCGCGCGCGCCGTATGTCATCGGCCGCGAGACGTTTTCGCGGGCTACGTCGATCTGCTTCAACGCGATCGGCGGCGCAACGCTCGACGCCCGCGAAGCCGCGTTGCGCGAGGAAGTGCTCGGCAAACTCCGATCGGGCGACCACATCAGCGTGAGAGACGCGCCAACGCAGGCCACGTTGAAGCGCGCGGGCATCGACGCGCAACTCGTCCCCGACCCGGTATCGTTGGTCGCCGAGCTCTTCGACGAGCGCATCCGGACGCATTCGGATGCACGCGACGCGTTTCCTCGCGGCTACCTGGCGGTGCAGTTCAGCGCGGATTTCGGCGATGACGCCACGCTCACGCAGATCGCGCATCAACTGGATCGGCTCGGCAAGACGACCGGCCTCGGCATCGTGCTGTTTCGCGCGGGCGCGGCGCCGTGGCACGACGACATCGCCGTCTACGCGCGCATGGCCGCACGCATGCGCCACCCGGCCGTGACGATCTTCGAGTCGCTCAACGTCTGGGATATCTGCGCACTGATCGCGAAGAGCAAAGGTTTCGCGGGCACGAGCCTGCATGGCCGGATCGTCGCGATGGCGTACGGCTTGCCGCGCGTGAATTTTCAGCACGCGGACGCGGACGCTTGCAAGCAGCACGCATACACGTCGACATGGGAGATCGCGGATGCGCCGGGCCTCGTGCCGATCACGGCGATACACGCGGCCATGCGCGAAGCGCTGGCAATGGATCGCGCGGCGTTGCATGACAAGGCATCGGCGCTGGCGAAGGCGCATCGCGCGGGATTCGAACCGATCGCGCAGCGCGTGCTTCGATCATGAAGCCACGAAATCCAGATAGGCCTTGACCGCCGCCGCCCGCTCGAACCGCCGGTACATCATCGCCACTTCCGAGGGCACCGCTTTCCCCGCGATCTCCCGATACTCCACGCCCGGCACCGTCACGCACTGCGCGAGCGAGCGCGGCACGACGGCGACATCGCCGCCCAGCGATACATGCGCGAGCACGTCCGCGAGCGTGCCCGGCTGCGCGACGACCCGCGCCTTGAAGCGCCCGCGCCGCGCCACTTCGAGCGTGCCGGATTCCTGCTCGGGCGCGACGAACGACTGATCGCGCAACTGCGCCGGCGTAATGACGCGCGACGCCGCCAGCGGCGAATCGGCCGGCAACGCGACAATGAACGCATCGCGATGCACGGTGCGCGCCTCGACGCCTTCCGGGTACGGCACCGGCGGCCGCACGTAGGCGATATCGACGCGCCCTTCCATCAACAGCGCGCCGGCCTCGCGCATTACGATTTCCTCGATGCCGATCTCGACGAGCGGATAGCGCGCCCGAAAGCCGCGCACGGTCGCCTGCAGCACGCCGGAGTAGACCGCTGACCCGACATAGCCGATGACGATCTTCCCCAGTTCGCCGCGCTCCGCCAGCGCCGCCCGCTCGGCGCCGCGCGCGAGATGATCGAGCGCGCCGACGGCGTCGCCGAGATAGGCTTCGCCGGCCGCCGTCAGCGCGACCGATCGTTTCGTCCGATGAAACAGCCGCACGCCGAGCAGCCGCTCGGCTTCCTGAATCTGCCTGGTGAGCGCGGGCGGCGCGATGCCGAGCTCTTCCGCCGCACGCGCGAAATGCAGATGCCGGGCAACGCTCAGAAAACAGCGCACGTGACGCAACTCGACAGACATGTCTGTATTCACGAATTCGATAATTATTCGACGATTCTATGTCAATGACAGGGAAGACGGACACAACTAGCATCGGGAGACTCTTTCGCTTTTTCCGCGCATCGCCATGTCGAACACGTCCGATAACCGCTTCGTCCTGCTCACCGCGTCGGCGACCTGTGCGCTGATCACACTCGACACGAACGTCGTCGCGGTGGCGCTGCCGTCCATCGCACGCGATTTCCACGCCGGTTTCGCCGATGTCGAATGGGTCGTGAGCGCGTACATGGTCGCGTTCGCCGCGTGCCTGCTGCCAGCGGGGGCGCTCGCCGACCGCATCGGCCGCAAGAAGATGCTGATCGCGGGACTCGCCGTGTTCTTTCTGGCGTCGCTCGGTTGCGGGCTCGCGCCATCCGCGTTCGCGCTGAACCTCGCTCGCGCGGCGAAGGGACTCGGCGCGGCGATGTTGCTGACGTCCGCGCTCGCGATCATCGCGAACACCTTTCACGCAGGCGCGGCGCGCGAGCGCGCGTGGGCGGTGTGGGGCACCTGCATGGGCGTGTCGACGACCATCGCGCCGCTCGTCGGCGGCGTCATCACGCAATTGGCCGGCTGGCGCTGGATTTTCCTGATGAACCTGCCGATCTGCGCGCTGCTCGCGGCCTGTGCATGGCGCGGCATCCGCGAATCGCGCAACGGCGAAGCGGGATCGCTCGATCTCGCCGGCAGCGCGCTTTTCGCCGGCGCGCTCGCCCTCGGCATCTGGGCGCTGATAGACGCGCAAGCGGACGGCTGGACAGACTGGCGCACCGTCGCGCGGCTCGCCGCGTGCGCGCTGCTTTTCATCGTCTTCGTGCAGGTGCAGCGCTCGCGCGCACACGCGATGATCGACCTCGCGCTATTTCGCCAGCCGCGCTTCGTCGCCGCCGTGCTTGCGATGTTCGGCTACGCGGCGTGCGCGCAGGTGATGATGACTTTCCTGCCGCTCTATTTGCAGAACGCGTTCGGCCTGCCGGCGGTGCGCGCGGGCCTCGGCATGCTGCCGTTTGCGATTGCGATGGTCGTCGGTCCGCATATCGGCGCGTCGCTCGGCAAGCGCGTTCCGGCGATGGCGCTGCTGACGCTCGGCCTCGCGACCATCGGCGCGGGCAATCTGCTGACGGCGCTCTTCGCGGGCATGTCGAGTTACGGGATGATCGCGGTCGGCATGATCGTCACGGGCCTCGGCGCGGGCGTGCTGAACGGCGACACGCAAAAGGCGATCATGGCGTGCGTGCCGGCGCATCGCACCGGCATGGCCTCGGGCATCAGCACGACGACGCGCTTCACCGCGATCGTCACGTCCGTGGGCGTGCTGGGCGCCGTGCTCGCGACGCGCACGCACGCCGCGCTCGATACCCACGCAGCGAGCCTCGCCGATCCAAAGCGCGTGCTCGATGCCGCGTTCCTCTCGCGCCTGCTCGCCGGCGATCTCGCGCATGCGGGCGGAAGCCTCGCCGGACCGCAGGGGGCGGCGATCATGCGGATCGCGCGCGAGAGCTTCGCGAGCGGCTTCGCGGCATCGCTCGGCGTGGCGGGCGTATGCGCGCTGACGATCGCCGCGGCGGTCTGGCTGCTCGCGGGGCGCGTGCCCGTCGAAAGCAGCGCGACGGCATCGGCGTTGGCTGAATAGCCAGGCGCGAATGCCTCGCCGCGCGCCGCGTTCCGTCCTATGCTTTTCCTGACGCCATCGAACGGAGCGGCCACGCAATGAACAGCCTGGAAGGAAAGATCGTCGCCATCACGGGCGGGTTCGGCAGTCTCGGACTCGCGACGGCGCGCGTGCTCGCCGAACGCGGCGCGCGCGTTGCGCTGATCGGCCACGGAGGATCGTCGGATGCATTGCCCGCGCGGCTCGCCGATGCGTGCGTCGTCACGGGCATCGATCTGACGGATGCGACCTCGGCGCAGAAAGCCGTCGACATAATCGTTCAGCAGACGGGCGGCCTGCACGCGCTCGTGAACGTGGCGGGCGCGTTTCGATGGGAAACGATCGCGGACGGCAGCGCCGACTCCTGGCAGTCGATGTTCGACGTCAACGTGAAGACCGCGCTCAACGCATCGAAGGCGGCGCTCGCGCAACTGAGCGCGAGGGAGGGCGGGCGCATCGTCAATATCGGCGCGCTCGCCTCGATGAAAGCGGGCATGGGCATGGGCGCCTACGCGGCATCGAAGGCGGCGCTGCTGCGCCTGACCGAAGCGCTCGCGGAAGAACTGAAGGACAAGGGCGTCACGGTGAACGCGGTGTTGCCGTCGATCATCGACACCGCGCCGAATCGCCGCGACATGCCGGACGCCGATTTCTCCCGCTGGGTGAAGCCGGAAGAACTCGGCGCCGTGATCGCGTTCCTGCTTTCGCCGCAGGCGCAATGCATCACGGGTGCGGCGATTCCGGTGACGGGGCGCGTCTGACGCTCAGCAGGTTTGCGCCCTGAATGCCTCGCCCCGCAAGCCTGCGCGATCCACGGCCGCGATGCGATTGCGGCCGTTGTCTTTCGCCTGGTACAACTGCGCGTCGGTGAGATTGATGAACGTCGTCACGTCCATGCGTTCGCCGGGCACGACGGTGCCCACGCCGAAGCTCGCCGTCACTTGCTGATTGTGCGGGGAGCGCACGTGCGGGATCGCTTTGCCGGCGATCAGCGCGCGGCAACGCTCGGCGATGCGCATTGCGGCTTCGGCATCGGTATCGGCGAGGATCAGTGCGAACTCCTCGCCGCCGAACCGGCCGAGAAAGTGTTGCGGACCCGCCGCCTCGGCAAGCGCTCCCGCGATGCGCTTCAGGCATTCGTCGCCCTGGACGTGGCCGTAGTAATCGTTGTACGACTTGAAGAAGTCGATATCGATCATGACGAGCGACAGCGGCCGGCCCGAGTCCTTCGAGGCACTCCATTCGCGCGCCATTACGTCGTCGAAACGGCGGCGGTTGCCGACGCCCGTCAGGCTGTCGCTGAACGAGAGGCGCTCCAGTTCCTGCTGCAACTGCGCGAGTTCTTCCTCGATGCGCTTGCGCTCGCTGATATCGAACATGAAGCCGATGAGCGCCTCGACCTCGCCTTTCTCGTTGCGCTCGACGTGCACGACATCGCGCAGCCACACATAGCCGCCGTCGCGGGTGAGCGCGCGGTAATCGGCTTCGTGATCCGTGCCCGCTTTCGATTGCGAGACGCAGAAGTTGACCACGGCTTCGCGATCGTCCGGATGCATGCGCTCGGCCCAGTCGTGAACCGTCTTCCACGACGACGGCGCCCAGCCGAGCAGCGACTCGATTTGCGGTCCGATGTAGGCGAATTCCATGGTCGCCCAGTCGATCTTCCAGGGGATCGCGTTGGTCGATTCGAGCAGCGTGCGGTAGACGGCGTGATCGTCCTCGCCGAGTGCGCGTTCTGACGGCGCGAGTGTGTCTTCGTGCCGCAGGAACGCGGCCTTGAGGGGGCTTTCGGATGGGGCGCGGTTCATTGCGTCGGGGGCGGCGATGGCAGGGTGACGATTTCGTTTGTTATCGGCGGCGGTTGGGGGTTCTGAAGGGTGATATCGGTCTAGGAACGGCGATGCATGCGCGGGGTTTCGGACTTTACTGGTGTTGAGTACTGGCGCTTATGCCTATGCTCGACGGGTAGCTTTAACGCTACAAAAGGTGGTCTCGTACTTTCGCCCCGATTTGGTCGGGGCGTTTTTTTTAGTCTTTATGGAATTTTCGGGAAGGGCGGGTGTTGACTCGATATCGCGGGCATCGGGCGGCTTTCGGAGCACATCAGTCGCTCGAGCGTGGCATGAGGTGTTGCGGGATTCACTTCCCGTAGCCATAACGCCGCCGATGCGCCCCGCAGCCCGCCCGCATCGCCCCCAGCGACGCGACGATCCGCACGGCGCCCGCCAAGCGATGCAACAGCGCTTGCGGCCCTACCCCCGCGCCGACAACATCGTCCCTCGACACCCCGGCGCGAGACACCTGCACGCATAAAGCCGCTTGAGCGCGGCGGTGCGCCGGCCATCGACGGTCAGGCAATAGTCGATGAACAACTCCTGCCCTTTCGCGATCGGCCGGATCGCGCGGATGAAGACGCGCTCGCCGTCCTGCTCCGCTTCGCAGTTCGGCGCGCAACTGTGATTCAGCCAGCGCGCGGAATTGCCGCCGCGCGCACCGTCGATGACGCTGCCGTCATCGAGGCCGAACAGGAAGGTATGGCCCTCTTCCGCAGTCGATTTCGCGTGCATGCGCTGCGCTTCCTTCCACGACAGACGGTGGCCTTTGTATTCGAGCAGCATCGCGCCGATAGGCAGATCAGCGAGAGCGAATACGCCCCGGCCATGAACGGGCGAAGTCCGGACAGTGATTCGACGCATGGTGTGGCGGTTCACAGTGAATAGGTTGAATATTTGAGTGAAGGCGTGACCATCGTTATGATGTGGCCGTCATAAATCGCTGTCACGTCCAATGCCCGCAGTTTCTCCCCGCAAGAGCAGGAAGCGCAAGCCACTACGCGGCTCGCTTGCGCGATATCGCAACAGGATCGTCGAAGTACTCGGGGAAGCGCGCGGCCAGCGCGTGATGATACGTTCGATCCACGACGATGGCGTCGAGCGGCGCACCGCCGTCAAGTGGATCAACCTGCTACCGCTCGACACCGAGTTGTTCTAGCAGCAGACGCCTAGCTCAGCGACAATCCGCGGGCCTGTTCGAGCAACGCGGAGGCGGCCAGGAATTCCTTTCTGCCGGCCATCGTGAGCGCGGCGATCGCCGTGTCCTTGAAGAGTTCCTCGTCGGACGTGACCGGCGCACGCGATTCGCCAGCGCGTGCCTGACGCAGCCGAAAAAACGCCAGCATCTCGAAGGCCTGCGCGCGGTGATCTCCGCTCACGCCCGCCGCGACCAGTTCGGCCGCGCCGGTCAGTTGAGCCAGAGCGCTTTCGTAGTCTGCTTGTTCCATCGT
The DNA here is from genome assembly GCF_023631365.1 of Caballeronia sp. INML2. Lineage (NCBI taxonomy): Bacteria > Pseudomonadati > Pseudomonadota > Betaproteobacteria > Burkholderiales > Burkholderiaceae > Caballeronia > Caballeronia sp. INML2. The sequence continues at coordinate 46,820 of NZ_JALQDH010000071.1, forward strand.
CGCGTCTCTCCCGAATGATTGCCAGTAATTCTCGCGCGTTTGGTTCAAACTATCGCATCTGACAACGATGCGAAACAACGAACGGAGACGACGCATGGCGGCAAGCGAAGCGGTAATGGCATTGCGGGAAGCGCTCGGCGCACAGGTCGTGGCGCTGCCCGACGAATTCGGCGACAGGCGCGTCGCCGACTGGAGCGGCTTGCCGGGCGCGACGCCAGTCGCGATCATCCGTCCGCGCACCACCGATGAAGTCGCGCAGGCGCTCGCCATCTGCGCGAAGCACAAGCAGCCGGTCGTCACGCAAGGCGGCCTCACGGGGCTCGTCGGCGGCGCGAATCTGCTCGGCGGCGAAGTGGCGCTGAGTCTCGATCGCATGAATCGCATCGTCGAGATCGACGAAGTCTCCGCGACCATGACCGTCGAAGCCGGGACGCCGCTGCAAGTGGTTCAGGAAGCAGCGAGCGCGGCGGGTTTCTACTTTCCGCTCGATCTCGGCGCGCGCGGCAGTTGCTCCATCGGCGGAAATCTCGCGACGAATGCGGGCGGCAACCGCGTCATCAAGTACGGCATGATGCGAGATCAGGTGCTCGGCGTCGAAGCGGTGCTGGCGAGCGGCGAGATCATCGGCGGGATGAACAAGATGATCAAGAACAACAGCGGTTACGATCTGCGGCATCTGTTGATCGGCAGCGAGGGCACGCTCGCCGTGATCACGCGCGTCGTATTGCGCCTGCGGCCGAAGCCCACGGCAACCGCCACCGCATGGTGCGGCCTGCCGGATTTCGCCGCCGTCACCACGCTGCTCACGCGCGCGCAGGCGAGTCTCGCGCCGGGCGTATCCGCGTTCGAGGTGATGTGGGCCGGCTACCACGATACGGTCATCGCCAATCTGAAGAACCTTCGCGCGCCGCTTGCCGAGGCGCATCCGTTCTACGTGCTGCTCGAAAGCGTCGGCACCGATCCCGTTCGGCACGGCGAAGCCTTCGAGGAATTCTTGGGCGGCATGCTGGACGCGGGCATCGTGACCGATGCGGCGATTGCATCCAACGAAGCGCACGCGCGCGATTTCTGGGCGATCCGCGACGCGCCGGGCGAATACGATCGCTTCATCCCGAACTACGCGGCGTACGACGTGAGCTTCTCGATCGCGCAGGTCGGCGACGCGGCCGCGCAATGCGAAGCGCGTCTGCGCGCGCGCTGGCCCGATGCGATCGTGATGACATACGGCCATCTGGGCGACGGCAACATTCACATCGTCGTGGATCTTCCGGGCCGCGGGAAGCAGGACCACGACGACATCGATGCCGTCATCTACGACGTCACGCGCGAGTTCGAAGGTTCGATTTCGGCGGAGCACGGCATCGGCATGAAGAAGCGCGACTATCTTCACCTCGCGCGCCGCGAAACCGATATTGCGGCGATGCGCGCGATCAAGGCATCGCTCGATCCGCACGGGCTGCTCAATCCGGGCAAGGTGTTCTAGCCGCGCCTGTGCGCATGCCGGTGATGAATGTCGGGGAAATGCGCGTGTGAATGCGTGATCGGCAGATGCACGTGCGGATGCGTATGCGGCTCGTCGCCGGAATACGGAAAGTCGTGCACATGCCGATGATGCTCGTCATGCATGTGCCGATGCGTATGTTCGAGCCGCTCGTGCGTGTGCTCGTGTTCGTGGCGCTCGCGCACGTGCAGCCATACGCCGAGCGTCATCAGCGCGGCGGCGATCCAGAAGGACGCGCCCGGCGCTTGCGGCCACATCGCAAGCGAGAGCGCGACGCCGAACACAGGCGCGACCGAAAAGTACGCGCCCGTGCGCGCCGTCCCGAGACCGCGCAGCGCGATCACGAACAACACGAGACTCACGCCGTAGCCGCCGAAGCCGGTCGTCATCGCGCCGGCGACGATGTGCGGCGCAGGCAGATGCGCGCCCATCGCGAACGCAATGCCGAGATTCGTCGCGCCCGCGACGAGGCCCTTCGCGCAGGCGATCACCATCGCATCGGCGGTCGAGATCCTGCGTGTCAGATTGTTGTCGATGGCCCAGCACAGACATGCCAGCGCGATGAGAAGCGCGCCTCTCGTCGCGTGCGTTGCGCCCGGTTGCCACGCGAGCACGACGCCGCCCGCGACGATGGCGGCCATGCCGAGAAAGACGGAGAAATCCACGTTCTCCCGAAACACGATCCACGCGATTACCGCCGTCAGCACGCCTTCCAGGTTGAGCAGGAGCGAACTCGTCGCGGCGGGCGTGCTCGTGAGGCCGAACATCAGGAGCGCGGGCGCGGCGACGCCACCGAATGCGATCGCGCCGAAGAGCCATGCCATTTCCCGCGCACGCAGGCTTTCGTTCGTCGCGCGTCGGAGCGCGCGGCCGAGCAGGATCGCGCCGAGGCCGACGCCGCTGCCGAGGTAGAACAGGCCGGCGACCATGAACGGCGGCATCGGGCCGAGCAGCGCCTTGGCGATCGGCGTGGTCGCGCCGAAGAGCGCCGCGGCGGCGAGGGCGGTGAGGATCGCGGTGAATCGGCTGGGCATGGAAGGATCGTCGAACGAGCGCCGGTTTTTCAGTGTAGTCGAGGCTGAATCCTCGGATGATTCGCGCTCTCATTCTTCGCTCATTTTCGTCGCGCAGAATGCCTCCATCGACAAACAATTGCAACGCGGGAGACGAGAAATGAGAGCGATCAGATACGCGATGGTGGCCGCCAAACTGACCTTTGGCCTTGTGACGGTGGCGCAGGCGCATCCGTTCATCGGCGTGGGCATCACGGGCGGGCCGGTGTTCCCGGTGGCCTCGAGCGCGCAGAGTGCGCCGGCGCTGCCAGTCTATGCCCGTGCGACGGACTCAGGTCCCGCGCCGCTGCCGCCGGATGCGCCGCCGGTGCGGTACGCTGAGCCGGCTATCGGAAATATTTCGGCGATCATGGGGCGGGGGAATTTTCCGGGTGTTCAGAGTGGGGTGTGAGGGTCGATTGTGTGTCTTGCGATTGGTGTCTTGCGACTGGTGTCAGCGAGCGAAAGACCATCGACTCGCGCACCAAGCGGAGCACGATCATGCGGATGACCATGACATGGCCGAGAGCATAGCCACGCATCGCATGAAAATCCCGCTCACATCGAAGCGAAAAACATTCGTTTGTATGGCCGGCCGCCCTCCGTTAGCCTGACCGAATGAACGAACCCATCGACTACGCCACCATCGCCGACGCCGCCGGCGACGGCTACATGAACCGCGTGATCGCGAGCGTCAACGATCACGACGTCCACATCAGCGTCATGGACGCGCCGTATCAATGGCACTTTCATCCGAACTCGGATGAGACCTTCGTCGCCGTCGAAGGCACGCTCGTCATCGAATTCGAGGAAGGCGCCGTCGAACTGCGCGCCGGGCAATTGCTCACCGTGCCCGCGGGCAAGCCGCATTGCACACGGCCGGGCGGCGCGCGATCGGTCAACTTGACATTCGAGAGAAAGGACGCGCAAACCGTTTTCTGCGCCGCGCCGCGCTAGCGTGCCGCACGTGTTTCCAGATGTTCCACGAGACGTTGCGCTGCCGGCTGCAACGCGTCGAAATCCCTGAAGCACACGACGAAGCGCCGTTTCGCGAACGCATCGGAAAGCGGCACTGCCTCGACACCGAGCGCCTGGCGATACGTTCCCGCGACTTCCATCGGCACGACGCTGATGCCCAATCCCGCCGCGACGACGCGAAACGCCGCATCAAAACTCGACACGATCACGCGATACGACATCGTCTTGCCCGCCTGCGCGGCCGCGCGTTGCAGCATCGTATGAACGGCCGTCGCGGGCGGCAGACCGACATGCTCGAATTCCAGCGATTCCTCGAAGCTCACCGAAGGCCGCCCCGCGAACGGATGATCGGCGGGCACGGCGAGCGCAAGCCGGTCATGCCGATACGCGCGATGCTGCAAGCCGCGCAAATCGACGCTGTCCCAGCACACGCCGACCGACGCGACGCCTTCGCGCAGTTGCCGCACGAGATCGTGCGATAGCCGCTCTTCCACATCGACCTTGATGTTCTGATTCGCGGGCTCGCGCATGAACGACGCGATATCGTCGAGCAGCGCTTCCGCAATCGCCGATGCCGACGCGCAAATGCTCACGCGCCCCTTCAGACCGCCGCCGAACGCGGCGACGTCGTTTGCTATGCGTTCCATCGTGAAAAGCACGCTGCGCGCGTGCTCCAGCAGCGCGATCCCCGCGGGCGTCGGCTCGACGCCGCGCCGCGAGCGCGACAACAGCGGCACGCCGAGCGACGTCTCGAGCTGCGCGATGCGCTTGCTGATCGCCGAAGGCTCGATATGCGATTCCTGCGCCGCGCGCGCGATGTTCAGGTGCTCGCAGACGGTCACGAACAGACGCAGCGTTTTCAGGTCGATGTCGCGCATGGCGGCTGGCCACTCCTTTGACGTTCCGAACGGGAAGCATGAGCCTTCCAAAATACCGCTTTAATGGCGTTTGCGGAATCTCTAAAGTCGAGCCATACACACAAAAGACCGGAGACAGAGCCATGCCCGCGTTCCCCCAGCGCGCCGTGATCCGCGAAGTCGGCCTGCGCGACGGCCTGCAAAGCATTCGAACGATCGTGCCGACCGAACGCAAGATCGAATGGATCGGCGATGCCTACGCCGCCGGTCAGCGCGAAATCGAAGTCGGTTCGTTCGTTCCCGCGCGCCTGTTGCCGCAACTCGCCGATACGGCAGAACTCGTCGCGTACGCCAGAACCTTGCCGGGACTGTTCGTATCGGTGCTCGTGCCGAATCTCAAAGGCGCCGCGCGCGCCATCGAAACACAGGCCGATCTGATGCTCGTGCCGCTTTCCGCGAGCCGCGCACACAGCCTCGCGAATCTGCGCAAGACGCCGGAGGAAGTCGTCGCGGAAGTCGCGCGCATGCGGGCGGCGCGCGATGCATCCGGGTCGAAGACGATGATCGAAGGCGGCATCGGCACGGCGTTCGGCTGCACGATTCAGGGCCGTGTCGATCCCGCCGATGTGCTGCGCTACATGCAATCGCTGCTGGATGCGGGCGCGGATCGCGTCTCCATCGCCGATACGGTCGGTTATGCCGGTCCGTCCGCCGTGCGCGATCTCTTCGAGAAGGCGCGCGCCATCGCGGGCGAGCGTTTCTGGTGCGGTCATTTCCACGACACACGCGGCCTCGCGCTCGCCAATGTCTATGCCGCGCTCGAAACCGGCGTCGCGCGCTTCGATGCGACGCTCGCGGGCATCGGCGGCTGCCCGCATGCGCCGGGCGCGAGCGGCAATGCATCGAGCGAGGACCTCGCGTTCATGCTCGCCGATATGCACATCGACACCGGCATCGACATTCCTGCCTTGCTGAACCTGCGCGCGAAGCTCGCGGGCTGGCTCGACAGCGAAACCCTGCGCGGCGCGCTCGCGCTCGCGGGCTTGCCGGTCACTCACGAATCAACCGCTCCAATCGAAGCCTGAGGACGTCATGAATCAATCAACCCTGCCGCTCGAAGGCGTGCGCGTGATCGAGTTCACGCATATGGTGATGGGCCCGACCTGCGGCATGATCCTCGCGGATCTCGGCGCGGAAGTCATCAAGATCGAGCCGCCCGGCGGCGACAAGACGCGCAATCTGCCGGGCCTCGGCATCGGCTTCTTCCGCTCGTTCAATCGCAACAAGAGAAGCGTCGTCATCGACATCAACACGGAGGAGGGCCGCGAAGCCGCAATCGATCTGATCGGCGAATGCGACGTGCTGCTCGAAAACTTCCGTCCCGGACTGATGGCGAAGTTCGGGCTCGATTACGACACGTTGTCGAAGGCGCATCCGAAGCTCATCTACGTGTCGCACAAGGGCTTCCTGCCGGGCCCGTACGAGAAGCGTCTCGCGCTCGACGAAGTCGTGCAGATGATGGGCGGTCTCGCGTACATGACCGGTCCGGCGGGCCGCCCGCTGCGCGCGGGGACGTCGGTGAACGACATCATGGGCGGCATGTTCGGCGCGATCGGCGTGCTCGCCGCACTACGTGAACGCGACCTCACGGGACGCGGCCAGGAAGTCCAGAGCGCACTCTTCGAGAACTGCGTGTTTCTTTCCGCGCAGCACATGCAGCAATACGCGATGACGCGCGAAGCGCCGCCGCCGATGCCATCGCGCGTATCGGCGTGGAGCGTCTATGACGTGTTCACGCTGGCCGAGGGCGAGCAGCTTTTCATCGGCGCGGTGAGCGACAAACAGTTCGTGACGCTCTGCGACGTGCTGGAGCGCCCCGAACTCGCGCAGGAACCCGGGTTCGCGAACAACGCGATGCGCGTCGCGGTGCGCCCGCATCTGCTGGAGCGGCTCGGCGAGATTCTCGCGCATCATCGCGCGGACGAACTCGCACCGAAGCTCGAAGCGGCCGGCATTCCGTACGCGCCGATCATGCGCCCCGAGCAGTTGCTCGACGATCCGCATCTGAAAGCGAGCGGCGGCCTCGTGCCGATGCAGACCGACGATGGCGGCACCACCGACGTCGTCTTGCTGCCGCTCACGATGGGCGGACGCCGCCCCGGCGTGCGGCAACCGCTCGCGCGCGTTGGCGAGCACACGGATGAAGTGCTGGGGCAACTCAGGAAGAACGTCACGGCATGAAGCCTCGCGACGAGCGCACATAAAAATCGGCGCCGTCGCCAACAGAGTTGCATCAAAGGAGACAAAGCAATGCAGCCAACCTTCAGCGCGGTCGCCGAGCCGCTCGCATCGCCCGACGTGCGCGTCGCCACGACGCCCGGCGCGCAGATTTCCGCGCGCATGGATCGACTGCCGATCACGCGGCATCTATGGATGCTCGTATTTCTCATCTCGCTCGGCGGCTTCTTCGAAATTTACGATCTGATCTTCACCGGCTATATCGCGCCGGGCATGGCGAAGAGCGGCCTCTTGCAGACCACCACGCATGCGTTCTTCGGCTTCACGGGCATCGCGGGCTTCATCGCGGCGACCTTCGCGGGGCTTTTCATCGGCACGTTCTTCTTCGGCTGGCTGCCGGACCGCTACGGGCGACGCAGCGTGTTCACGTTCTCGCTGCTGTGGTACTCGATCGGCTCGGCGATCATGGCGTTCCAGACCACGCCCGAAGGCGTGATCTTCTGGCGCTTCGTGACGGGCATCGGCGTGGGCATCGAGATCATCACCATCGACAGTTATGTGACCGAGCTCGTGCCGCAGCACATGCGCGGCCGCGCGATGGCCTTCAACCAGATGGTGATGTTCGCCGCAGCGCCCGTCGCCGCGCTGCTTTCATACTGGCTGGTGCCGCAAACCGTATTCGGTCTCGACGGATGGCGCGTCGTCGTGCTCGCGGGATCGGCCGGCGCGGTGATCGTGTGGTTCATCCGGCGCGCGGTGCCGGAAAGCCCCCGCTGGCTCGCGATGCATGGCCGCAACGAGGAAAGCGAACGCGTCGTGAGTGAGATCGAGCGCGTGGTGGCGCGCGAATCTGGCGCTGCGTTACCGCCGCCCGCGCCCGTCGTCGAGCAGCCGGCGCATCGGCGCGCGTCGCTTCGCGAGTTGTTCGAGGCGCCGTATCGCTCGCGTCTCATCATGCTCGTCGTCTTCAACTTCTGTCAGGCGATCGGGTATTACGGCTTCGCCAACTGGGTGCCGACGCTGCTCATCGGGCAGGGCATCACCGTGACGAAGAGCTTGCTGTATTCGTTCATCATCGCGTTCGCGCTGCCCGTCGGACCGTTGCTCGCCATGTTTTACGCAGACCGCATTCAGCGGAAGTATCTGATCGTCGGCGGCGCGCTCGTCGTGATCGCGAGCGGTCTCGCGTTCGGACAGATGAAATCGCCCGCCGCGCTCATCGCGCTCGGCGTGCTGATATCGCTCGCGGGGCAAACCATCTCGGTCTGCTATCACGCCTATCAGACCGAGCTCTTTCCCACGGCGGTGCGCTGCCGTGCGAGCGGCGTCGTGTACTCGGCGAGCCGCGCGGGCGCGATGATGTCAGGCTTCATCATCGCCTCGCTGTTGAAGGACTTCGGCGTGCCGGGCGTGTTTATCGGCATAACGGTGTGCATGCTGCTCGTGGTGCTGGCAATCGGCCTGTTCGGACCGAAAACCAACGGCTTGCGTCTCGAGGAACTGAATCACTGAGCGGACGGCGCCACGGCCATCCGGCTTTCACCAGACCCACGCGCGGGCTTGCGGACAGGCGCCCGCGCGTGCGGCATCCCGCTCGAGTGCGGGAACAACTCCTGCATGGCATGGCTCCAAACGAGCGACGCAGGCAAAACCGCGTTCGCGATCAATCGTCTCCGTCGCTTCCATCATGTCCAGCCGCCGGCGATGAGCGCAGGCTCGAGCAATATGAACACGCAACTGAGTGAACAATGTAAGTCTCGCCTGTACCGCTTGAAATTCGAGACGCCGCCCGACAGCGTCGCGTTCGTGCTGGCGGACAGCCGCGAGGCGGCATGGCGCATCGGCAAGACGGTAATGGCGGTGCTGCACGGCGTCGGCATTCAGACGGTGTCGCTGCACGAGATTCTGTCGTTACAGGAACTCGTGCGCGTGGGCGTGAGCGAGGACGAAGACATGCGTATCTTCGAGCTCGCCGTCGCGGACGGCAAGGTCGAGCAATGGACGCACGCGCCGTACTTCCTCACCGACGACACCACGCTGCTCGGAAAATGGGCCGAATTGCGCGCCGATCTCGCCGCCGACGTCGCCCGGACGGCAATGCGCCGCGCCAAATAAGAACGCGGCGCGGATAGGTACGTCCTGTGCTTGAGCACGGTCAGACGCCGTGCATTCGTTGCGGTGCGTGACTCGGCGCACGCGCGCCCGTTTTGCGGCTCATCCCTTTGCGTCGTCCAGGAATGGCGGGGTGCTTCGATGATCCGGTCGTATAACCACAAGGGCTTCGTGCTCGAAGTCGCGATCGAAGCGAATTACAGGCTCGTGCCTTCGCCCGGCACGGTTCGCTATCTTGCAGTCGTGACGATCAGCCGCTCAGGAAGACCGGTCACCGCATTTTCGCCGCTGTGTGTCGGGAGCACGCGCTATTCGAGTTTCACGTCTGCCGAGGACGCGTTGATGAGCGCGCATACGGCAGCTCGCATATTCGTCGATGAATGGGTGCAAGCGGCTTCGTGATCCCTGCGAGACGATGACGAAGCTAGCCGTCTTCGTCATGCGATTCGGAATCGGGTCAAGCGGCGGCGCGCCGGCTCTGCTGTCGGTCCTGAGCGTCGGCGGCGGTGTCGAGTGCTTTATCGAGTAACGCGAGCTTGCGTTGGAGCGACGCCACGCGATGGCTTTGCGACGGGACGAGATCGTATTGCTCGTCCAGTTGTGAAATGCGCATGTCCCAATACTTGGCCGGAAGGCGATCCGAAGCGGCACTGCCTTCGACGAAACTTGCCAGAATCATTTCCAGATGTCGGAGTTCGCCCTCCGCGAGCTGCGCTGAGCGTCGCTGTCGAAATGCGGGGACGGTGGTTGCATCGGCATTTTTCATGTTGCACTTTCCGGCTAGATTTGCAGAGACCTCCATTAAAGCAATCAGCGTTCCGGGCAGGCGATTCAAGCTTATTCAATTTGTTTCGAAATGAAACTCCCAGATGCCGTAAGACCGCCGCAGGCCGTGGCAAACGTTTGCCGCCCCGTTACAATTTTTAAGAAGTTGCCGTCTAAATTTCGCAATGCCGTGCCGACGGCTGTAACTTCGACGCGCTTTCCGTTGGCACACCAGCGGGCAAGATTTGCAAGCGCACGAGATATCCGGACGAACATATCGACCGATTCGCCTGAATGCGAGTCGTTTCTATCCGCGCGAAAGTTTGTGCGGGCGTGCCTGAAATATTTCGGGTGACTGATTAATTGGAGCGAGGGGAGATTAAGCGCGACTTCGAAAAGAGCACATTAGGATTGAGTAGCGCAATGAATTTAGACCCGTCAAGCCGGGTTTGAACAGGGCGGTATCCTCTCGCGAAACCGCCCCGTGTCCTCAGATAATCTTTCTCGGAGACCTGTAGACGCGAAGAAGCTTAGCAAAAGCCGTGGGTCGATATAAACGCCGTGCGGCGCAATGGACTTCTCCAGAATGCGCAGTAATAACGTCGTCGATGTGCAACAGAAACTTCATCACCGTCCGGCCCTTGTCCTGGCTAAGCGGTTGACCTTAAAGAATAAGAAGGGTATCGCGAACCGATTCGCAGAATCAGCAAAAGATTATTGCGCGCGATACACGGACACATTCAAGTGACCGTCGCATAAAGTGTGTCCCAGTTTCTCGAGGGAAAACAGGCTTTCGATTCGGCCGTGAACCCCGGAAGCTTTCGCTTTAAACAGGACACTAGAGAACCATGAAAAAAACCCTTCTCATCGCGGGCATTCTCGGCACGTTCGCAGCAGCAGCCCACGCACAGAGCAGCGTCACGCTGTACGGCACGCTGGATGCAGGTCTCGTCTATACGAACAACTCCGGCGGCCATAACAACTGGCAGCAAGGCAGCGGCTCGGTTTCGGATACTTACTTCGGCCTGAAGGGCAGTGAAGATCTCGGCGGCGGGTTGCACGCGCTCTTCAAGTTGGAGAGCGGCTTCAACCTCAATAACGGCCGCTTCAACGAAAGCAACACGATGTTCAACCGCCAGGCGTACGTCGGCGTTCAGCACGATCAATTCGGCACGATCACGCTCGGCCGTCAATATGATTCGATGGTCGATTATCTGTCGCCGTTCTCGGAAGCGGGCGCGGGGTACGGCAACAATCTGGCCGCGCACCCGTTCGACAACGACAATCTCGATCACTCGTTCTCGATCAAGAACTCGGTCAAGTACCAGAGCGCGAGTTTCGCGGGCTTCAAGTTCGGCGGTCTGTACGGCTTCTCGAACGACGCAGGCCAGTTTGCGAACAACCGCGCGTGGAGCGCAGGCGCTTCTTACGGCAACGGCCCGCTGAATTTCGCCGCGGCTTACCTGCAGACGAACAACTCGCGTAGCAACCTGAACGCGGGCGGCGCAGTTTCGGCCGGCCAGGGCAACAACGCCAATCTGACGGCCGAATTGCAGCGCACGTTCGGCGCGGGCGTGAACTACACGTACGGCCCGGCTACGGTCGCCTTTGTGTGGACCAACACGCACTACGACAACCTGCTCGCCGCATCGCAAGGCGGCACGACGGTGGCGCTGCCGGGAAACACGAATCTGCATCTGAACAACTTCGAGTTGAACGGCCGCTACGCGCTGACGCCGGCACTGAGCCTCGACGCCGCGTACACGTACACGGACGGCAAGGTGACGGGCGCGAACGGTTCGGGCGATCCGAAGTGGCACACCGCGTCGCTGCAAGCCGACTACGCGCTGTCGAAGCGCACCGATGTGTATGTCGAAGGCGTGTATCAGCACGCGTCGGGCGAGCTGGGCAATGCCGGCGCCAACGTCGCGATGATCAACACGCTGTCGCCGTCGTCGACGCAGAATCAGGTCGCGGCAACGGTGGGTCTGCGTCACCGCTTCTAAGCGCCACAGGGCGTCATGAAACGCAACGGCCGCGATCGACGAGATCGCGGCCGTTTTGCTTCAGGCGTTACCTTTTTTCCTCCGAACGCTTGATGAGCTGGTCGATGTCATGCCCCGCGCCGCCCGTGCCCGCGGCGAGGCGTGCCAGCGCGGTCGCGGCCGTGTCGCGGCGCACGCCGCTCTCGGGGCGGAACTGCTTCGGCAGCGCCATGTAGAAGGTCGCGCCCCGATCGGGCGTACCTTCGGCCCAGGCCTTGCCGCCATGCCGCTCGATGATGCGCCGCACGTTCGCCAGCCCGATGCCGGTGCCGTCGAATTTTTCGTTGACGTGCAGGCGCTGGAACACGCCGAAGAGCTTGTCCACGTAGCGCATGTCGAAGCCCGCGCCGTTGTCTCGCACGAAATAGACGACGTGGCCGATCAGCTCGCCCGTGCCCTCGTATGCGCCGATCTCGATCGCCGGCTGTTCGCGTTGCGCGCTGAACTTCACCGCGTTGGACATGATGTTCGCGAACGCGACGTGCAGAAAGACCAGATCGCCTTCGATGGACGGCAGCGCGTCCACCTTCCAGCGCACGCGCGCCGACGCGTGCTCGTCGATATCGTTCTGAATCACCGTATGGACGAGCGCGTAGACATCGACCTTATGCGGACGCAGCGCCGCACGGCCGAGTTGCGCGAATGAAAGCAGATCGTCGACGAGACGGCCGCCGAAACGCGCCGATGTCACGATGCGCTCCAGATAGCCGCGCCCGCGCTCCGACAGCTTGTCGCCATCCATCTGCTTGAGCAGGTCCGCGAAGCTCACGATATGCCTGAGCGGCGCGCGCAGATCGTGCGACACCGTGTACGAGAACCCTTCGAGCTCGTGATTCGCGCGGCCGAGCTCGGTCGCGAGTTGCGCGATTTCCTCCGCGCGCCGCAGCACGATGCCGAGCACCGCCGCGCGAAATTCCAGCGCAATCTCGCGCTCGGCGGCGCGCCACGGCAGCGAGCGATGACGCACGACATCCGTCCACGTATCGAAGCTCACGCGCGGCGACAGCGAGTCCGCGAGGCCCGTGAGTTTCGCGCGCGGGTCGCCGGCCCATTCGATCGTCTGCACGACTTCGCGGCGAAACCAGATCACATAGTTGCGGTAGATCTTCGAGATCGACACCGCCAGAAAACCTGCAACGTCCGGCGAATCGGCGAGCGCGGGGCATTCCTGCGACGCGCGGTCGGACATGACCACGTCCTCGCTCTGATCGTCGAGCCAGTCGACGAGCGCCGTGACGCCGTGCTCGCCCGGCGTCAGGCCGACGAGCGACGTGCGCCCCTCGAAGATCACCGCCGCGCCCGACGAGCGCGTGAAGCCGAGCAGATCGGACGCGTCCTCGACGAGCGAGTCGACGAAGCTGTCCGTATTGGCCATCGACGAAAGCAGCTTCGACAGCATGCGGCGCAGTTCGAGCCGGTAATGCGCTTCGCCCTGCGACTCGCGCGCCTCGATTTGCAGCGAGACGATCTGCGCGACATGCTCGCATGCTGTGCGCACTTCGAACGGCGGCAGGCGCGGCGTCGCGTGATGACAGGAGATGAGGCCCCACAGCTTGTCGTCGACGAGAATCGACATCGACATGGATGCGAGCGTGCCCATGTTGCGCATGTATTGCAGATGCACGGGCGACACGCTGCGCAATGACGCGTAGGTGAGATCGGTCGGGCGGCCGGTCGCCGGATGCAGCGCGGGCACGAGCGGCGCGGCTTCGTAATCGGCGTTCGAAATGAGCCGGATTCGGTTCTTGCGATACAGCTCGCGCGCCTGCGCCGGAATGTCCGAGGCCGGAAAGTGCTGGTTCAGATATGACGGATAGCCAGGCTCCACGGCTTCTGCGAGCACGTTGCCGTTGCCTTCCTCATCGAACCGGTAGACGAGCGTTCGCCCGAATCCGGTGATGCGCGCGATTTCATCCGCGGCGAACTGGCAGAGCTGCTCGATGGTGCGCATCGACTGCACGTCGGTGACGAAGGAGCGCACGAGCGGATAGATCGTCGAGAACACATCGGCGGTGTCCTGCGCCGGTTCGACTTCGACGAACAAAAGCCCTTCATGCCGATGCACGACGATCGCCACTGGCCCGTGCGTCGTCCAGCCGTCGAGCACGACGTTGCCGACATGGATCGTCGCGCCGTCGCGCGTGAGCTGCGCGAGGCCCGCGCTCGCGCGCTCGGCTGCGGGCTGGCCCAATACCGCCGACAGCGCGCGGCCGAGGCAAGCGTCGGGTGCGACGTGCGCGAACTGCGCGACGTTGGCGCTCACCTGCACGATGTGGCAGTGCGCATCGACGCCGAAAAGCACGCCGTGGGGCTGAATGCCGCCGGGAATGTGGATCGGCTCGCGCGCGCATTGCGCGTCGATGGACGCATCGTGCATGTCGGAGCCGGTGATTGCTGCGGTGGAGGTTTTGTCCATCCCTGTCCTGGTATTACGGTTTCGGCGGTTCATCGAGTCGACCGTTTTCGAATCATAGATGGGTTGAGGGTTCAGAAGTGAAGCGGGTGGCGCGTCATGAGATGCGTCCCGCCCGAGGCCGGTGATTTCTACATGTCGCGCAAGGCGCCGCGTCATTTCTACGTAAAGCGCGACGAATGCGCTTGCTGCATGAAACGTACCGCGACATCGCTGATACCATGCGAAGCCGACCCACGCGACGAACGCCGGAGGATACATGCTTCATGATCGCCGCGCGCGCCTGAACGATTGATTCGCGCACGCATTGCCGCGACGGTTCTGTCGGCCGCGATCGTCTGCATCGTTCATGCACCCGATGCCGCCGCGCAGTCGTATCGCGATGTCGCGCCGATCGCACCGCCTGCCGTCGAACGGCCGCGCACGTCGCCGTCGCAGCCCGGGCCGGCCGGCGGTTCGCACGATGTCGCGATTCGCGATCTGCGCGGCATCGCGTTCGTGCGCGCGGATGGCGCATCCGCAACGACGCAATCGGCTGCGGGCGGCGCGATCACGGCGACGGGCCTGCCTGTCCTCACGCCCGATTTTCTCGAGGGCTTTTCGGCCGATCTCCACGCGCCTCTGACTTTCGCGCGCCTCGCCGACATACGGCGCGCGGTCGTGCAGCGATATCGCGCCGCGGGCCAGCCGCTCGTCGATGTGTACGTGCCCGAGCAGGACGTGAGCGATGGCGTCGTGAAGATCGCCATCGCCGAGTTTCGCGCGGGGCGTGTGATACCCAAAGGCAATCGCTATTTCTCCGATGCGCTGCTCGCGCGCGAGATGCCGCTCGCGAGCGGCGAGCCGATCCATGAAAGCGATGTCGCCTCGGGGCTTGCGCTGCTCAACGCGAATCCGTATCGGCGCGTGGACGTGATTTATGCGCCCGGCGCCGCGCGCGATACGACCGATGTCGTGCTGCAAACCGAGGATCGCTTTCCGTTTCGCATCTACGGCGGCTATAACAACGATGGCGTGCGCGATCTCGGACGCGATCGCATTCTCGCGGGATTCGATTACGGCAATCTGTTCGGCATCGATGCGCGCATCGGCTATCAGATGACCGCGAGTAACGATCTGCTGAGCGGCAATCCGGATATCGAGGGGCGGCCCGATCGTCCGCGTTACATCGCGCACGCGTTCAATGCGGTCGCGCCGTTGCCGTGGCTCGATCGCCTCGAGTTGTTCGGCGTGTTCGCGCAGAGCACGCCGCGTCTGCCCGACAGTTACGGGCAAACCGGCATCAGCGCGCAGATCAGTTTCCGGTACGACTGGCGCTTGCCGCCGCTCGATCACGCGGGCGCGTGGCAACAGCAAGTGCAGCTCGGCTACGACTTCAAGCGCTCGAACAACGACCTCGAATTCGGCGGCTTTCAGGTGTTCAATGCGAACACGCATATTCATCAGTTGGTCATCGCCTACGATCTCCTGAAGAGCGATGCTTCCGGCGATACCCATCTGAACGCATCGCTCTTCGTGAGTCCGGGCTATTTCGACAGCAACAGTAACGAGGAAGCGTACGATGCCGCGCGTCTCGGCGCGACGCCCCGCTATCAGTACATGCAGCTGTCGGCGCAACGCGACATGCCGCTCGGCAAGTCCGGCTTTTCGGTGGCGGCGCGCGGGCTCGTTCAGTGGACGGGCACCACGCTCTTGCCCAGCGAGGAACTCGGGCTGGGCGGCGATGCCACCGTGCGCGGCTATGAGCCGTATGCGGCGCAGGGCGATCGCGGATGGAACCTGCAGACGGAACTGCGCGCGCCGGCGATATCGGCGGGCATCGCGGCGATGCAGCCGTTCGTGTTCTTCGACGCGGGACACGTGTGGAATCGCATCGCCGAATTCGGCGAGGTCAATAATGCGTCGCTGGCGAGCGTCGGAGCGGGGATTCGCGTGCAGGCCGGACGCTTCGTCAGCTTTCGCGGCACCTATGGATTTCCGCTGAAGGCCGTGGTGCCGAATGGATCGAAGGCGCCGGTCGGCGAGATCTTTCTCGTGATCGGGATCTAGCGCGCCGGACTGCGCGCCGCGCCGTCCAGCGGTGTAGTTGCACGCGTTTCAGGGCTGCGCCTGCTGCCACTGCAAGACAGGATGCGTCGCCCCTGCCGGCATCGCCCAGACCCCGCCCGACGGGATGTTCCAGTCGAGGAAGTTCGACGGGTTGCTCATCTGCGCGGTGCTGAGCCCGTTTGAATCGGGCGGAACGGTGCCCGAATTCGACCCCGCCGCTTGCGTGCGAATCGTCGTGTCCTTGTTCCAGTAGACGTTGTTGTGAATCGCGCCCTGGTTGTACGCCGCGATGCCGCCTTCCGGATCGCCCGGAGGCCCGCCGCCGCCAACCTGCCCGGTCGCGAACGATTCGTTGATCACGCCTGTGCTGCCGTTGGCATACACGATTCCGCCGCCGCCGCCGAAACCGCCCACGTCGCCCGTTGCGTACGACTGCGTGATCAGTCCGTTGTTGAAGGCGACGAGCCCGCCCGTCTCGCCATGCGTCCCGGCGTAGGTCGTGCCGGTCGCGAACGACTGCGCGATCGTGCCGTTGTTCACGCCAACCAGCCCGCCCGCGGGAATCTGATAGCCGACATCCGCCGTGCTCGACGACCGTTCGATAACCCCGTTGTTCACGCCGACGAGGCCGCCCGCGCCGGCGCCGCCGAAGCCGTTCTGCCCGACGCCGCCCGTCGTGTTGACGTAGGTGACGAGACCGTTGTTCTGGCCCGCGAGCAAGCCGAACGCCCCCGATGAATAGTCGCCCGTCCTGGCGTCGGTGAGATTCAGATTGCGCACGACGCCGCTCGCGCCGATCACGCCGAACATGCCGTAGCGGTCGTCGTTCAGATTCGCTACGGTCGCGAGCTTGTCGATCGTGTGGCCGAAGCCGTCGAACTGGCCGGTGAAAGGCGTCCGCGTCGCGCCGATCGCCGTGAAGGAGTTCGGATAGGCGGTCGCGCTCGCGTCGATGTCCTTGCCGAGCGCGTAGTTGCCCGCGAGGTCTTTCGACATGTTCGAGAGATCGGCGAGGGTGTTCACGAGCCGGTACGCGGTCGTCTGCGAGACGAGGCCGCTATACGGCGCGGCCGTCCATCCGCTGTTCGTGAGCAGCGTGCCCGGCGCGTAGCTGCCGTTCATGTCATAGAGCGCGCTGACGATGCCGCCGCTCTTCGACCAGTCGATCGTGCCGCCATTCGTCACGCTGCCGCCGTTGTCGATGCCGCCCGCGTCCGCGCGCAGCGTCAGATTGCCGTTGCCCGCGTTGCCGATGGTCGCGCCCGCGCCGATCGCCACGCCATGCGCCGCGCCGAGCGTGAGCGATGCATTGCCGTTCCACTGGACGTTGCCGCCCACGGTCAGATCGCCGCCGCTGGCTTCGACATCGACCGATGTGCCGTTGAAGAGACTGCGCGCGAGCGAGTCCGCGTTGGCCTGATCGACCGTGAAAGTCGGCGCGCCGAGCTTCCATGTGCGCGCCTGCACATTCGCGCCCACGATGTCGAGCGCGTTCCCGCGCGTCTCGACCGTGCCGCCGCTGCCGTCCGCGTTCATCGCGCCGATCGTGCCGTTCGCATGCACCGTGCCCTGGTCCGCGACCAGCCAGACGTGGCCGTCGCGCGTCGCGGTGCCGGTCGCGCGGGTCGCGGCGCTGTTGCCCGCGAGCGCGTACACATTGCCGTCGGCGGCCTGGAGGCTCGCCTGCGCCGCCTGGATCATGCCGCCGTTCATCGCCGTGCCGCCGCTGCCCGCCTGCACGAAGACCTGCTGTCCGCCCGACGCATCGCGCAGGAGCACCTGATTGCCCGCCGCGATTTCCGTCGTGCCCTGCGGCGTGCTGATGCGGCCGCCGTTCACCGCCGCCGTGCGCGATACGAGAAACACGTCGCCGCCGCTCGATCCGATGGTGCCGAGATTGATGACCATGCCGTCGCCGCCGCCCGAGAGCGTGAGCGGGCCGCCCTGCATGAACGCGCCGTTGTCGATGTCGAGTGCCGATGCGACGAAGCGGCCGCCCGTCGCGACGACACCGCCCGGGCCGACGAGCACGCCCTGCGGATTGACGAGATACACGCTGCCCGTTGCGCTCAGCTGCCCGAAAATCACCGATGCTTCGCCGCCGCTCACGCGATTGAGCGTCGCGCCGGTTCCGTTGTTGAACGTAACTTGCCGTCCGCTGCCGATCGAGAAGCTGGTCCAGTCGATGACGCCGCGCGTGGATGTCTGACTGATCGTGACCGACGGGCCGCTGCCGCCGCCGCTGATCGCGCCGCTGCCCGCGACGAACCGGCCGCCGTCGGGCAAGGGCGGCGCGGCGCCTGCGGGATTGGCGCACGTCAGGCCCGCGACGAGCGGCACGAGCATCGCGAGCGGCCGCACACGCGTGCGGCGAATCCGGGTTCGAGGAAGAAACGGACGAATGTTGCGCTGCATGACGACCTCCGGTCGGTGTCGATTGTTCTCATCGTTCTTGGCCGCTGACGGTGTAGCCGCTTTTCGGCCCGACGATCCAGGACACCGCCGGGAGGCGCGAACATCGACGTGCGAGCAGGCGCGCCGATGGTAGCGCCCGCGCCCCGTGCGCCAATGTGGGGTTCCGCACATTCGTGCCGGTCGAGAAAATGTCCGGGCCCGAACGCGGTACGCGTCGGGACCCGTGCGCGACGTGGCATGAAAATTTATCGCCGCTGCGCGGAAAAGTCCGAGGGGAAGAAGCCTTGCGTTATTGCGAAGGCCTGCGCCGGCTCGTCAGCTCGAGCCGGCACTCGTGATAGATGCGCTGCACGAGCGCGCATTCGTAGTCGAGATCCTCGCCTTCGAGAATGCGCTCGATGTCGCCGCGCGAGGCGTCGGCGTCGAGCGTCGTCGAGAAGCGCTCGGCGAGTGCCTGCGCCGCCGCCGAAAGCCGCGCGGTCTCGATCCACTCCGCCGCGCGATGGTGCCGGTCGAGCCAGCGATGCGCCGCGCGCACCTGAAAGGAGGTATCGGGCCAGTCGCCTTCGATGTAATACGCGCCGAGCAGTCCGCACGTGAGCCAGCACATCAGATGCACCCGGTCGTCGGGTCCGAGGGGATAGCGCACTTGACTCATGATGGCGGCATCGAAATGGCCCATCGGGAAGACGCATCGACGATAGCATGCCGCACATGCGCCCGACATGCGGCTCGCGTATGTCCTCACGCGGGCCGCATGTGTCCGGAGAATTCCTCGAACGAAACCGCTCATATCGTGACCGTCACCACGAGCCCGCGCGGCGCGGCATCCGCGAGTTCGACCTTCGCGCCCATGCGCGCCGCAATCGTGCCGACGATGGAAAGGCCGAGGCCCGAGCCGTCCTCGTCGCTGCCGAGCACGCGATAGAACGGATCGAAGACGCGCGCGCGTTCCTCCGGCGCGATGCCGGGACCGCTGTCCTCGATGCGAATCCACGGCCGCGCATTCGCCAAGCCCGTCGAGAGGTCCACGCGCCCGCCCGGCGGCGTGTATCGGATCGCGTTATCGACGAGATTCTTCACCATGATGGTGAGATCGGCTTGCGGCGCGCGGATGTGGACGTCATCGACGCTCGACACGCCGATGTCGATGTCCTTCGCTTCCGCGAGCGGCATCAGATCCTCCAGCACGTTGCGAAAGACTTCCTGCACGCGCAGATGCGCCGTGTCGGCGTCGTTGCGTTGCTGCAGGCGCGCGAGCGTCAGCAATTGATGCAGCAGCGAGCGCGTGCGCGCGAGACCGCGCCGGAGCGCATCGAGCCGCTGGCGCGCGGTGTCCGGCAATTCGGATGCGGCGAGCCGCTCGGCCTGCAACGACAAGGCGGTCAGCGGCGAACGCAATTCGTGCGCGGCATCGGCGACGAAGCGGCGCTGCAACGCCACCGACGCTTCAACGCGCGCGAGCAGCCGGTTGATTGCGACCACGAAAGGCGCGATCTCGCTCGGCAGCGCGTCGCCGGAAAGCGCGGACAGATCGTGCTCGGGGCGCGTGTCGAGACCGGCCGACAGCGCCGTGAGCGGCCGGAACATGCGTCGCACGATCAGATGCAGCGCCACGAGCAGCACGAGTGCGAGCGCGGCGAAGGGCATCACGGTGGCGAGCGCGCTGTTGCGGGCGATCTCGTCCCGGCCCGCCGTCTGCTGGCCGATCACGGCGCGTGTGCCGTCGTCGAGCGTGGTGACGGCAAGACGCCACGGCGTGCCGTCGACGATCGCGTTTTGCAGGCCATCGGGCAGGCCGGGTGGGAGCGCGAGCGGCGCGCGCTCGGCGATCGTCTGAATCACGAGCTTCGATTCCGCGTCCGCGCCGTCGACCTTGGCGAGCGCTTCGCGCCGCATCACGGCGAGCGTGCGCGGCGTGACGAGTGCGGCGATCTGCTTCAACTGGCCGTCCTGCAACTCGTTCGCCTCGTGAAGCGCCGTCTTGAAGGCGATCACGCCGCCCGCCGCCGCAATCACGACGATCAGCGCCGACAGCCAGGCCGACAGCCTGAACTGAAGCGAACGCGTCACGATTCCTTCGAAACCATCCAGCCCACGCCGCGCACGTTCTTGATCG
This sequence comes from Caballeronia sp. INML2, assembly GCF_023631365.1. Taxonomy (NCBI): domain Bacteria; kingdom Pseudomonadati; phylum Pseudomonadota; class Betaproteobacteria; order Burkholderiales; family Burkholderiaceae; genus Caballeronia; species Caballeronia sp. INML2. The sequence goes on from NZ_JALQDH010000071.1 coordinate 67,364, forward strand.
CGGTGGCGCCGAGCTTCTTGCGCAGCGAATGGATCAGAAACTCGACCGCGTTGCTTTCCACTTCCTCGTTCCAGCCATAGATGCGATCTTCGAGCTCCGCGCGCGAGAGGATCGCGCCGGGGCGGACCATCAGCGATTGCAGCAGCGCGAATTCGCGGCTCGAGAGGCGCGTCGCGATGTCGCCGCACGTGGCTTCGCGCGTCGCCGGATCTAGCGTGAGCACGCCGTTCGTCATGAGCGGCGCGGCCTGTCCGCCACGGCGGCGGATCACGGCGCGCATGCGCGCCTTCAGTTCGGCGATGTCGAAGGGCTTGATGAGGTAGTCGTCGGCGCCTTCATCGAGGCCGCGAATGCGCGCTTCGACGGAATCGCGCGCGGTGATGATGATGAGCGGCACGTGATGCGCCCCGCGTCGCACGGCGCTCAGCACGTCGAGGCCGTCGGCGCCGGGCAGGCCGAGGTCGAGCAGGATCGCATCGTAGACGTGCGTGGTGAGGCTCGTGAGCGCGAGCTTGCCGTCGCGCACCCAATCGACGGCGTAGCTGCTCTCGCGCAGTTCGTCCTGCACGGATTCGCCGATCATGCGGTCGTCTTCGACGAGCAATACCCTCATGGCGTGTCTCCGGGCAGTCATGGCTTTTGTCGACGCTCGACGGATGGCGCTGGCTTCATCTTGCGGTCTTCACGTTCAGAGAAGCCGCAAGCGTAGCGGAGGGAAGCTTAGGAAATGCTTAGGATTTCCCGGTGCGCGAGACGCACCGGGCGGTTGCTCCGACGTGAGCGTCAGAACGCGTGCCGCAACGCCACCCGCGCGACGAACTGCTCCGAATTCGAGGACAAGCCCTGCGTGCCCGGAATGAACGCCTGATCCATGACGGAACCGGTCGATGTGCCGGCGATCTTCTGATACGCGCCCTGCAGATAAACGTCAGTGCGCTTCGACAGGAAATAATCCGCCATCAGACCGGCCGAATGGATGTGCGGCTTCACGGTGCCCGCGGTCGAATCGTAGGTCTCGATCGAATACACGTATTGCGCGCCGACGAAGAAGGCCGGCGTGAACTGATACTTCCCGTTCACTTCGAAGTTCTGATACTTCAGGTTCTTCAAAGTGTTCCCCGCCGATGCGAGCGGCAAGCCGATATAGCCGTTCGTCGACGGATCGCGATAACTCGAATTCGTGTACGCGAAACCCGCGGTCGCATTGCCGAACGTGTAGTTCACGCCCGCGCCGAAGATCTGCATGCGCCGGGCGATGAAGCTCGCGTCGTTCGTCGCGATTGCCCCGTTCGCATTCGAGCCCGTGCCGTCGGCGCGCAAATAGGCCGCGCCGACCAGCAAGCCGCCGCTGGCATACGACGCCCCGACGCTGTACTGCCGGTTGGCCGCAAAGTTCGCGTCGTTGCTGAAGCTATACGTGCCGCCGAAGCGCAAGCCCGCGAGCGTCGGGCTCGCGTACTTGACCGTGTTGTTCACGCGAAACGAGTTGTCGGTGTTGTCGTTATCGAACGGATGCGCGAAGAGATAGCCGGCCCAGTTGCCGTTGGCTGTCGTCGGCGCGAGATAGTCGACCACGGAATCGTACTGGCGGCCGAGCTTGAGCGAGCCGAAACGGTCGTCGCTCACGCCCACGTACGCCTGCCGGCCGAACATGCGTCCGCCTTGCCCCGCCGCGCCATTGCTCAGGTTCACGCCGCTTTCGAGCTGGAACACCGCCTTCGTGCCGCCGCCGAGTTCCTCGACGCCGCGCATGCCCCAGCGGCTGCCTGCGGCGTAACCGCTCGTGAGCTCATAGACATGATTACCGCCGACGTTGCTCGTGTAATCGAAGCCTTCGTCGAGGATGCCGTACAGCGTGACGCTGCTTTGAGCATGAGCTGATGTTGCGATGCACGCGAGCGCGGCCAGGGAAATTGCTTTGTTTCTCATGAAAGTCTCAAGTCTTTTACTTATTCGTCAAGAAGTCCAAACCATCGATGTGGACGGGACCGCGAGCGACGGATTGTGCGCGATGCAAGTGCGGCTGCAAAAGGATTTAGTCGAACAGCAAGCGTGAGTTTTGCGAATGTTCTTCCAGAAAATTCTTCGCTTGTCGTTGCAGCGCGAGGCGCGGAAGAATGCGCCGCAGATGCGTTGCCTTGTCGCAGCGGTTGCCCGACATGCCGGCAACCGGGCGGCATGACGCAGAGCGACCAAGGAATCCGCCAGACATGAAGCCAGAACGCAATTTTGTGAACGGACGTTTCATCGAGCCCGTGAGCGAGCACGTCACCGCCATCCTGAATCCCGCGACCGAAGAAGTGGTGGGGCACGTCCACGACGCGCCGCGCGAGCAGGCGCTCCTGGCCGTCGAACAGGCCGCCTGCGCGCAGCGTCTGTGGCGCGTGATGCCCGCCGCCGAGCGCGGCGAGCACATGCAGCGTCTCGCCCACGCCATCGTCGAAGCCTCAGCCGGGATCGGCGCGGCGCTCGCGGCAGAGTCCGGCAAGAGCCTGCTCGATGCGACCAACGAAGCCGTCTACGCCGCGCAGATCACGCGCTATCACGCGGAATGGGCGCGCCGTATCGAAGGCGAAGTCATTCCGAGCGATACGCCGAACGAGAATCTCGTGCTGCATCGCGAGCCGATCGGCGTCGTCGCGTGCCTGATTCCGTTCAATTTCCCGATCTATACGCTGATGCGCAAGATCGCCCCAGCGCTGATCGCGGGCAACACGGTCGTCGTGCGTCCGAGCAACAACACGCCGCTGTCGGCGTTCGAGCTGGCGCGCGCCGTGGAGCGCGCGGCGCTGCCTCCGGGCGTGGTCAATATTCTCGCGATGGATCACGCAACGGCCGAAGCCGTCTGCACGCATCCGAAAGTCGGCATGATTACGTTGACGGGCAGTGTCAACGCGGGCCGCAAGGTGCTCGACTACTGCAAGGCGAACATCGCGAAGCCTTCGCTGGAACTCGGCGGCAAGACGCCCGCGATCGTCGAGCCGGACGCCGATCTGCAAAAGGCCGCGCGCGAACTCGTCGCATCGAAGCTCACGCATAGCGGTCAGCTCTGCACGGCCATCGAGCGCGTCTATGTGCACGAGAGCGTTCACGACGCGTTCGTCGGCCTGCTGCGCGAGCAGATGATGGCGAAGCGCATCGGCGACCGTCACGAGGACGCGAGCAACATGGGACCGCTATATCCAGCTCGCGCTGCTCGTGATCGCCGCTGGCGCCATCTATCCGATTCTGTATCTGCGGCAGGTCTATCAGCCGACGATGCTCGAAGTCTTTCACATCACCGAAGCGCAACTGGGTTATCTCTACTCCGCGCTCGGCACGATCTTCCTCGTTTGCTATCTGCCGAGCGGCTGGCTCGCGGATCGCGTCGCGCCGCGCGTGCTCATCAGCTTTTCGCTGATTGCGACGGGCGCGCTCGGGCTGTGGTATTCCACGGCGCCGTCGTTCGGCTCGCTGATCGCGATCTTCGGCGGCTGGGGCCTGACGACGGGTCTCACGTTCTGGGCCGCGATCATCAAGCGCGTGCAGATGATCGCCGCCGCCGACGAGCAAGGCCGCTTCTTCGGCTTTCTCGATGGCGGCCGCGGCCTGATCGAAGCGCTGCTCGCGACGCTTGCGATCGGTCTTTTCGCCTGGACGACGCAGACGCGCGGCGAGTCGGCTGTCGCGGGCTTCCGGCTCGTCGTCTACATGTACGCGTTCCTGTGCATCGGGCTCGGCGTCGTGCTCGGCCGCGTGCGCGACCCGCAAGGCGCGCAGCCCGCGCAAGGCGCGCGAGAAAAGCGCAACGTGTTCCGCGATCTCGCCGTGCTGCTGAAGAATCCGCAATTGTGGCTGCTGTCGGCCATCGTGTTCTGCGGCTATCAGGTGTTCTGGGCGACGTACAGCTTCTCCGCGTATCTGCATGAGAAGGAAATCGGCTTGTCGGTGGTCGCGGCGGGCTTCATCACGACGGCCAAGTTGTGGATGCGCCCGATCGGCGGCATCGGCGGCGGCTTTCTCGGCGACCGCTCCTCGAAGTCCTCCGTGCTCGTGTTCGCGCTGTTCGCGGCGGCCGGCGCGCTGCTCCTGCTGATGGCGGCGCCCACGATCGGCAGTCACGTGCTCATCACGGTGATCGTGCTTTTCATCGGCGTGATGACGTATGCGATTCGCGGCCTCTACTGGTCGCTGCTCGATCAATGCAAGGTGCCCGCCGAAACGATGGGCCTCGCAATCGGCCTCGTTTCGATGATCGGCTATTCGCCCGATGCCGTGCTGCCGCTCATCAACGGCTATCTCACGCAGAACTTTCCGGGCGCGCATGGCTATCAGCTCTATTTCGGCTACATCGCGGTCATGTCCGCGCTGGGCGGCGTGGCCGGCCTCGTCTTCAAACATCGACTGAACAAAGTGGGAGCGCAACAATGAAAATCGCCGCACTTGAAACGCATATTGTCGCGGTGCCGCCGCCGCACGTCGGCGGCATGTACTGGATTTTCGTGAAGCTGCGCACCGCGTGCGGCATCGAGGGCGTCGGCGAGATCTACTCCGCGACGTTCCATCCGAAGGCGATGACGCCGGTCATCGAAGACGTGTTCGAACGCTATCTGCTCGGCCACGATCCGCACCATGTCGAGCGCTTCTATCGCGAGGCGTATTCGAGCGGCTTCACGCAGCGCCCCGATCTCACGATGATGGGCGTCGTCAGCGGCCTCGAAATGGCATGCTGGGACATCATCGGCAAGGCGGCGGGCAAGCCAGTCTACGAGCTGCTCGGCGGCCGCGTGCACGAGCGCCTGCGTTCGTACACCTATCTATACCCGAAGAACAGCCGCGGCGAATACGACTACGACGATCCCGATCTCGCCGCCGAATGCGCCGCGCATAACGTCGCGCTCGGCTTCACGGCGGTGAAGTTCGATCCGGCCGGCCCGTACACCGCGTATTCCGGCCATCAGATTTCGCTCGAAGTGATGGACCGCTGCGAGACGTTCTGCCGCAAGGTGCGCGAGGCTGTCGGCAGCAAGGCCGATCTGCTGTTCGGCACGCACGGGCAGATGGTGCCGTCGTCGGCGATTCGTCTTGCGCAACGGCTCGAGAAGTTCGATCCGCTGTGGTTCGAAGAACCGGTTCCGCCGGGGCAGGAAGGCGCGATGGCGCAAGTCGCCGCGAAAACCAGTATTCCGATTGCCGCGGGCGAGCGCCTGACGACGAAATACGAGTTCTTCAAGTTGCTCGAAGCGCGCGCGGCGTCGATCCTGCAATTCAACGTCGGGCGGGTGGGCGGTCTGCTCGAAGCCAAGAAGATCGCGAGCCTCGCCGAGGTCCATTACGCGCAGATCGCGCCGCATCTCTACAACGGTCCGGTCGGTGCGGCTGCGAGCATCCAGATCGCCGCGTGCTCGCCGAACTTCCTGATTCAGGAAAGCATCGGCACATGGGACGGCTTCCACGCCGAGGTGCTCAAGTCGAAGATCCGCTGGGAAGAGGGCTACATCGTTCCGTCGACGGAGCCGGGCTTGGGCGTCGAACTGAACATGGATGTCGTGCGGGCGCATACGCCGTACACCGGCGAGCGCCTGCACTTGCAGATGGCGGCCAGGCCCGCCGACGTGAAGGATCTCGCGCCCGCGAAGGGCTGAACGCAGGGCACAGAAAGCATGAAGAGCATGGAATTCGATTACATCATCGTGGGCGCCGGATCGGCGGGCTGCATTCTTGCCAATCGCCTCACCGAGTCCGGCGAGCATTCGGTGCTGCTGCTCGAAGCGGGCGGCGCGGACGATTCGTTCTGGTTCAAGGTTCCGGTTGGCTTCACGAAGACCTACTACAACCCGGAATACAACTGGATGTACTACAGCGAGCCGGAAGCGCAACTGAAAAACCGCTCGCTGTATTGTCCGCGCGGCAAGGTGCAGGGCGGTTCCGGCTCGATCAACGCGATGATCTACGTGCGCGGCCAGCCGCACGATTTCGACGACTGGGCGCGCGCGGGCAACGCGGGCTGGGGCTACCGTGACGTGCTGCCCTATTTCCGCCGCCTCGAATCGCACTGGGCCGGCGACACGCCGTATCACGGCGCGCACGGTAAGATCAGGATTTCGTCGATGAAAGACGGCGCGCATGCCATCTGCGGCACGTTCCTCGAAGGCGCGCGGCAAGCGGGTTTTCCCGTCACGGGCGACATCAACGGCGAGGACTACGAAGGCGCGACCATCTACGACATCAACGCACGCAATGGCGAGCGTTCGTCGAGCAGCTTCGAGTATCTGCATCCGGTGCTCGGGCGCAAGAACCTGCGCGTGGAGCGCCATGTGAGCGTGAGCCGCGTGCTGTTCGACGGCAAGCGTGCCACGGGCGTGATGGCATCGCGCAACGGCGAAGCGCTGCAATTCCGTGCGAAGCGCGAAGTGATTCTGTCGGCGGGCGCGGTCGATTCGCCGAAGCTGATGCAGCTTTCCGGTCTCGGCGACGGCGCGCTGCTCGCGCGGCACGGCATTGCGCTCGTGCATGAATTGCCGGCCGTCGGCAGGAATCTGCAGGATCACTTGTGCGTGAGCTTCTACTATCGCGCGACGGTCGAGACGCTCAACGACGAGCTCGGCTCGCTCTTCGGCAAGGTCAAGGCCGCCATGCGTTATCTGAGCTCGCGCAAGGGGCCGCTTTCGATGAGCGTGAACCAGTCGGGCGGCTTCTTCAAGGGCGATGACGACGAGGCGCAGCCGAACCTCCAGCTCTATTTCAATCCGCTCTCGTATCGCATTCCGAAGAGCAGCAAGGCGCAGCTCGAACCCGAACCGTATTCGGGCTTCCTGCTGTGCTTCAACCCGTGCCGGCCGACGAGCCGTGGATCGATCGAGATCGCGTCCAGCCGCGTGGAAGACGCCGCGAAGATCAGGATCAACGCGCTGACGACGCCGAGGGACATCCGCGAAGCGGTGCAGGGCAGCAAGCTCGTGCGCAAGATCATGAGCTCGGCCGCACTGCGCGCGATCACCGCGGAAGAGATTTCGCCGGGACCGGACGTGCAGAGCGACGCCGACATGCTGGAGTACTTCCGCGAGCAATCGGGCTCGATCTATCACCTGTGCGGTTCCTGCGCGATGGGCCCGGACGCGCGCACGGCGGTCGTCGACGAGCGCTTGCGCGTGCATGGCGTGCAGGGGCTGAGGATCGTCGATGCGTCGATTTTTCCGAACATCACGTCAGGCAATCTCAATGCGCCGGTCATGATGGTCGCCGAGAAAGGCGCGGACATGATTCTGGACGACGCGCGAACGGTCGTCGGGCAAGTCCCGACGCCGGCGGAGCCTGCCGCGATCGCCTGATCCGAAGCGGCATAATTTGCCTCGATCCGTAAAATGTCGCTTCATGGCGGCGTTATTCCGGCGTGGATGCGTGTTCAATGCACGCAGCAAACGCAAGGAAGGGAGACCGATTTGAAGCGAAAAATGCCGGCCCTGAACGCGCTGAGGGCCTTTGAAGTGGCAGGGCACACCGGCAGCTTCACGCGCGCCGCGGAGATGCTGCATGTGACGCAAAGCGCGGTGAGCCGCCAGGTGCGCCAGCTCGAAACGCAACTCGGCGAGCCGCTGCTGTTGCGCCGGCATCATCATCTGGAGTTGTCGGCGACGGGGCGGCACTTGCTGCAGGCGCTCAGAATGTCGTTCGACCGCATCGAGCTGACGGTGCGCAGCATTCAGGAAAGAACGCATTTAAGGCGACTGCGCATCAACGCGCCGCCCACGTTTTCGAGCCGCTGGCTGATGCCGCGCCTGCAATCGTTGCGCGCGGCCGCGCCGGACCTCGAAATCTCGCTGACCACGCGCCGCAAGGACGATCTCGTCGAATCGGGCGCGCTCGACTGCGCGATTCGCTTCGGCAATGGCGAGTGGGACGGGCTCGACAATCAGTTGCTGATGAACGAGCGGCATATCGCCGTATGCTCGCCCGCGCTTCTCGGCGAGCGCGATTCATCCGGCATCGACCTGAACGAATTCACGCTGCTGCACGTGCTCGCCGCCAGCGATCAGCGGTATCTCACCTGGCAGCACTGGCTCAAGGCGGCGAATATCGATAACGTCGATACGCGCGGCGGCTACGAGTTCGATCTGCTCGATCATGCGATTCGCGCCGCCGTCGACGGCCTCGGCGTCACGATTGCCGATCGTCACATGATCGCGCCCGAGTTGCAGCAGGGCACGCTCGTGCCGATCGTCGATGTCGAGGTGGACGGGCACCAGTCCTACTGGCTCGTCACGCGGACCGGCCAGGACGATGCGCCGCAGGTCGCGCTCTTTCGCGAGTGGCTGCGCGCCGAGATCGACAAGCAGGTGTGCCGGCCGGGCGGTAAGCAAGGCGCGCGCGACTAGCGGAGACGATCACGCGGCGATCTCGGCAATGGCCTGTTCTTCCGTGGACGCGAGACGCTGCCTTTCGGCGTGGCGATCCGCAGCGTGCGCGATCTCATCGCACTGATGCTCACGGGCGCGACGAAAGGCGCGCCGGCGGCATGTTGAAAACCGAAACGGCGTGTTTCGAGGGAAGCGGCGAGCGATCGTCGCATTCCTATTGGCTGCGAAGGGGTTCGGTACTAGTCTCGATGTCGCCGGCTCGCAGGCCGTCATTGAAGGAGTATCAAGACGATGTCGAAACGCTTTCCGCTGAATCCGAAACATCCCGAGCGTAATTGCTGGGGTTGCGATCACTATTGCGCGACGGACGCCCTGCGCTGCGGCAACGGTTCGAGCCGCACGCAGCATCCGGCCGAACTGCTCGGCGACGACTGGTACGAACAGGGCGACTGGAATCTCGATATCGTCGGGGACGCGAAGTCGATTCAGCCCGGCGTCGCACGATCGGATTGATTGGCGTGCAGAAGGACAATTTCGACGAGCGCACCGAAGGCGCTTTCGCAACGCGTCCCCTTGCATGGTAAACAGCGCCTGCTCACCTACAAAGGAATACGCGCGGTGAAGCATGTACCGTCGTCGATCGACGAGCACACTTCCAGCGTGCCGCCATGTGCCTCGACGATCTGCTTGCAGATGTACAGTCCCAGGCCCAGTCCTCCGCCCGGTGCGCTGGTTTTCGGCCGCCAGTAAGGTTCGAATACGCGCTGGAGCACCTGCGGTGGAATCGGCTCGCCAGCGTTCGACACCGAAAGTACGAGTGTCCCGGATTCGACGATAGCGCGCACGACCACGGGCGCATCTGGCGAACCGTGCGTCAGCGCATTCGCGAGCAGATTCGACATGAGCTGCTGAAGGCGAGCGAGGTCGCAGCGAGCCGGCCCCTCCACGGAGATCGAGCAATCGACCGCTCTCGACGGATACGTCATGCACAGTTCGTCCACGACCGCTCGCAGGTGAACGCCAAGGTCGCTTTCGTCGGCCAGTGCGACGACCATGCCGGAACCCATGCGGCCGCGCGCGAAGTCCATCACGTCATCGATGAGTCTGGCCATTCTCAAAGCCGAGCGCTTCAGCCGCTGTCCGATCGCCTCGATGTCGGGCTCCGCTTTGCGGCGGCTCAATAGCTCAGCTGTCGCACTGACGGCCGACAACGGGCTGCGCAAGTCGTGGCCCAGAACGGCGATGAATTGTTCGCGCAACGTGGCCGTTTCACGTTCGAGAAGCAATTGCGATTCGGTCGACCGCTGCCTCTGCTCGCTGTCCAACTGCATGCCGATCAGATTGGCGAAGACCTCGAACATACGAACGATTTTCGGATCCGAGACGGCCGCCGGGCTCGCGTCGATCGCGCAGAGATTGCCGAAGTACTCGCCGCCCGGCAATACGATCGGGACGGAGATGTAGCTTTTCAGGCCGTAAATCGCCGGGGTATGGTGGTCGCGATACTTCTCGCTCTGCGTGAAGTCGTCGATGACGATCGCCAGCCGCGCGGCGCGAGATTCGAAGCAAAGCGTGGAGTGAAGTTGCAGTTGTCCGCCCGGCTTGAGGCCGAATCCTACTTTGTCGAGTACGGCGCACGCGGTCCAGGTTGCATCGGTCACGCGTGCGACGGCGGCAAAGCCCATCCCGGTCTCTTCGCAGATCATCTTCAGCATCGAAGGGACGGCGCCGATACGCGCAACAGCGCCGATGTCGCGCGCCAGTGCCTCGTCGGAATCCACTGCGTTGATTATGTTTTCCATGTTTGCTGCGTACGCGTCCGAGTTAGGGCTTCGACAGGATCAGTCAGAACTACCGGGGGTGTTGGAATTTCGGCTCCGGACGATTAGCCTACTACACCAAAGCGTCGGCACGGTTTCTGCTCCCGGTGGTCAGAGGCCTGAATTCTCGTTCGTACGATTGGGCTTCGCGTGTTTCGGGTATTGCGGGGAGGCAAAAATGAAGAGAGTAAGAATCGACCTCTTGCGTCCCACACAGGTGACGCACGGTTTTCGGGAAATCCTCGACAAGACGAAAGTCTACGAGTCGCTGTCGGGCCATGATCTGGAAATGGCCATCGCCGAAAAGCCGGTTCCTGTCGTGCTCGGTCCCGGCGGCGCACCGTATGTCATCGACCATCATCACGTTGCGACCGCGCTGTGGCGCGCCGCGATAAAGAGCGTGCCCGTCGTTCTGGTGGGTGACCTCACATCATTAAGCAAAGCCGACTTCTGGCTGACGATGGAAAACAATCGCTGGACGTATCCCTACGACGCGCAGAGCAGGCGCGTCGCGTTCGCCGAATTGCGGGACCATGTGTGGGAACTGATGGACGATGAATTTCGGAGTCTGTCGGCGTCGGTGCGCGACGCGGGCGGCTATGAAAAGACAACTGTTCCGCTGGCGGAATTCCGCTGGTCCGATTTCTTGCGAAGCCGTTTGCCGCCGCCCGAAAGCGATGCCGAGTACGCATCGCTCGTCGAGAAAGGCGTGGAACTCGCGAAGACAAAAGCTGCGCGCGGGCTTCCGGGATATCTCGGCCCGGCTGACTGACGCTGACAAAGACCGTCTCCACGGCAAGCCGGGCAGACCTCTGGCCTTGCTTGCTCGCTCTACCGGAGGACACGATGAACATCCTCGTAGCGATATTCGGAGAAGGCAGGGACCTCGATGCCTTGCAAATGGCGGCCAGAACGGTCGTCGTTTTTTTCGCGGCACTTGTTTTCATTCGAATCTCTGGTCGACGGTCCTTCGGCCAGCGTTCTCCTTTCGATTATGTGGTCGGGATCCTTCTCGGCGCCACGTTGAGCCGCGTCATTGTCGGTGCTTCTCCGGCAGCGCCGACGCTGGTTGCTTCGCTCGTCATCGTGCTCATACATCGGGCGCTCGCGTGGGCTTGCATTCATTCGCCCCGACTGGAGTCGCTCGTGGTCGGCGTGGAACGAGAAGTCTTCAAGGATGGCCGATTCAACGAAAATCAGATGTCGGCCGCACTTATCACGAAAACCGACGTATTCGAGACCGCGAGACAGGAACTTCATACGCTCGATCTCGAAGAAGTGCATTCGGCGATACTCGAGCGCAACGGGCAGGTGAGTCTCGTGCGCAAGAAGAGGGAGCGAAAGCAGGATGACTGACTCCGATCCGCAGGCTGTGACTGATCGAGCGTCATCGTCGACGCCCGAACAATCCGCCCGGGCGTTGCGGTTGACGTCTCATTCGCTTTCCGTCCCGCCGAGGCGGCTGTGGTTCGAGCGCCAACCTTCGCGCTTCTTCCGCCTGCGATGAACTCTCCAGCAACGTGCCGTTGTTCCACATCCAGAGCGGTAGAACCGTCACGACAGCATGGTTGCCCGTGTCTTGCACGACGACGAAACAGCAATCATCCGCTTTGCTGTAGATGAGGTTCAGGCCCCTGTTCGCCGAAGTTCCGCCGAGCCAGATGCATCGACCTGCGTCGATCATGGTGCGAAGGGCGGTTGTCGAGAGGGAACATCGTTCGTTCACGCGTTCCTTTGCGTGCGGCGAAATCCAGGACCGGCGCGGGCTCGATCGTCTCTTTGAGAAATGCATACTCTCCTCGGCGATCCATGCGTTGCGGCGCGCCGCGAATGCAAATTCGTCGCGCTGGATAAGCACGGTGAATATAACGGGCCGCGTCTATGACAGCCTAGTGTCCCGAGTTAGAAATTCGTAGACAAAATCGCTTGACGCTGGCGAGGATGTCGTCGGCCGATTTGGTCCAGT
>NZ_JALQDH010000072.1:0-7515 GCF_023631365.1 Caballeronia sp. INML2
GTTATTTGCGAACCCTGCAATCCAGGTTAGTACATCACGCAAATAAGGCAACGAATTTTTAACTCAAGACACTAGGTAATGCCATTCTTGGGCGCGCCCCTCGCCGCGGGAGGGGCCGAGCGGGCGGGGCGTGTTTCGCCTTTTGCTAGCACAGAAATACAGGATGCTTCCGTTCTGGCGGCCCAACGCCTACAACGATAGTGAGCGGCTTTCGTTCGTGACGCGTCGTGGCGATGGCGCGGCGCACGACGGCGCGGCGTTTTCGGTGTCAACCGATAGCGGAGGCGGATTGGCTATCAACTGAAGCGCAGCGTTCAGGAGGTATGCGATTGCAATGCGCTGTGCCCGTGCTCGATCGGAGAAAACCTGGATACGAAAATTTCTGGACGTCTCAGACCGTACTGGATGGCATGCTGTCGACCCAGCGCCGGTGCAGTTCGTGCATCCTCGCGAAAGCAGGTGGTTTTGGACGTTTCATCGGCGCTGGCCTGAACGCCGACGGACATCAAGACGACGGCCGGAGGAAGCGATCGTGGGATAAGCGCGGCCGTGCGCGCGCCCGGTCGGGAGGCTTCCTTTGCATGCCGCCTGGCCGAAACACGAATACGTTGGTCTCCGCTGCAATATGGATCGTAGGGAGAGAGCGAACATGGACTGGAATCGCTGGTACAGCGCAAAGAGCTACCTAAGATCTTCGCTGTGGACTGTGCCGCTCATCGCAGTCGCGATCTATGCCGTGGTAAAACCTCTGACTGAAATGCTAGGAAGGTGGATGATTAGGCAAGCCATCCTTGATCCGAAAACCGGTTTTCTTGGACTGTCCATGACTGGGGCGCGGTCGCTCCTCGGTGACATCGTTTCCGCAGACCTGGCGTTTCTGGTGTTTACGTTCGCCTCGCTGCTCGTCGCAATCCAGGTCGCTGGCGGGCAGTACACCCCGCGGATCATTGCGACGACCCTGCTGCGCGATAACATCATCCGTAGCATCTCGGGATTGTTCGTTTTCACAATGCTGTTCGCCGATAGAACGCAGAGCTGGATGGGTGAGAATGAAGTACACCAACTTCAAGTGTTCCTTGCTGCGCTATTTGGGTTCGCCTCGGTCGTCGCGTTCCTTTTCCTAATTGACTACGCCGCGAAATCTCTGCGTCCGGTAAGCCTCGTGGCACGCGTCGGGAAGCACGGGACGGCGGTCATAGAGAGCGTTTATCCCGCTCCGACTAGGGGCGCGATTAACGTGCCGGAACGTGACAACGAGCGAGGCGCCCCTGATCGCATTGTTCGTCACGGCGGCAAATCTGGCATCGTTCTGGCCGTGAATCTGGAAAGGCTGGTGGCCAAGGCGCGGCGCACTGACTCAGTTATCGAATTCGTGCCGCAAGTCGGTGATTTCGTCGCGGTGGACGAACCCTTGTTCTATTTGTACGGGAACAGTGGCGCAATCGATGAGAGCAGGCTCCGCACACTGGTCGCTTTCGGGACGGAACGCACGATGGAGCAGGACCCTATGTTCGCGTTTCGCATCCTGGTCGATATTGCGCTGAAAGCGCTGTCGGCGGCGATCAACGATCCGACCACGGCCGTGCTTGCGATCGACCAAGTGCACCGACTGTTGCGTGTCGTGGGCAAACGGTCGCTGCACATCGAAGAGATTGTGGATAGATCGGGGCGGGTGCGTGCGATCTTGCGGACGCCCAATTGGGAAGACTTCGTGCATATCAGTTTTCGCGAGATACGACAGTACGGCGCGGGCAGCATTCAAATCGCGCGGCGGCTGCGCGCGGCGATAGAGAATCTCATCCAAAGCCTGCCGGAACATCGTCATGAAGCATTGCGCGTCGAGCTGGCACTGCTCGACCGCGCGATCGTCTCGACGCACCCATTTCCGGAGGACCTGGCGTTAGCCCGTATTCCCGACTCGCAAGGGCTTGGAGGTTCGGCAGGCTCGACCGCAAACGACTAACCCTTTCGGAGGCAAATCGTGGACAAACTCATAATGGGTATCGTTGAATTCCGCGAGAAAATGCTGCCGCAATACGCGAAGCAGTTCAGCGAACTCGCGCTCGCGCAGACACCTGATGCGCTCTTCATCACGTGCTCGGACAGCCGGGTTGTGCCGGACCTGCTTGCCTCGACCCATCCGGGCGATCTGTTCACGATGCGCAACGTCGGGAACCTGATACCACCGGCGACTGCGGAAGGGGTCTCTACCGGTGACCTTTCCGAGGCAAGCGCGATCGAGTACGCAGTGCTGGTGTTGAAGGTCGCGAATATTGTTGTGTGCGGGCATTCCGAGTGCGGTGCGATGAAAGCCGTGTATACACGCAACGCCAAGCTGAAAGCGCCGAACCTCGATAAATGGCTGTACCACGCGAACAACGCAGCGTTTCGCCTCGAGCACGAAGGTCCGCTCAATGACAGGCTGAAACCGCACGATCAATTGTCGCAACTCAATGTACTTGTTCAGCTTGAGCATCTGATGACCTACCCGATCGTGCACCAGCAAGTCACTGCGGGCGCACTGGTGTTGAGTGGCTGGTGGTTCGACATCGCGACTGGCGACATGTATGCCTATGAGCGCACGAGCCGCTCATTCGAAGTCATCGACCGCTCGATGGCTGATCGGATGATTGCGCGCCTTGCTGCGCGGGCGAGGTGAAGATGCACGAAGCTCTTATGCACGATTGCCATCTCACGTCGACGGGGTAGCCGTGGCGAGACTGGTCGTGCGTTGAAGCCCATCGGAAACGCGACTGACATGGTCTGCGCACGAAGGACCGCTGTCTGGTGCGGAGCCGACATTTGAATGCCCTGGAGGCGCGGCCCGATATCCGCAGATGGCCCGGCTGCTGCCCCACAGCCGAGCAGCCGATGCTGGCCCGCCGTCGAACGTCGAAATTCCGCACGTGAAAGGCCGCGCGTTTCATGAGGCCGGTGACAAATTTAATTCGCGTCGTCCGAACGCTTGTCCAGCAAGGCTGGAGCATTACGCGAACGCCGCGGCGTCGCGAGTTGACAGAATTACTGTCGCAACGGTGACAAATTCAATTCGGTCTACGGCTGAAAGACCCGTCGGTGCCGGTCAATCTGAACTGGCAGACTTATGCGGGTCCGGAATCGCGTTACTGCCCGGCGGCCGTGCATGAGTTCGTCAAGAACGACGGCGGCGAGCGTCTCGTGATCCATGCGCAGAACTGCGTGCTTGAGTCGATTCTGTGAGCGGTGGACCGGCGCATCCCATCGACGCAACAGGCGCATTGATTACCGTCAAGGCTCTCCGAACTGAGCGTGTTCACGGCCGCTTCGCGTTGAATTCGCACAGGCAGTCTCGGAGGACGACATCACGAATCACGTGCTCGCGTTCAGCCAGACGGGACAGATATCAAAGTACGCCGTGCCGCAGGTGGTGAAGATCGTCGATCGACTTCAAAAGACGAGCGTCGGCAAATTGAACAAGAAGCGGCTGCGCGAACAGTTCGCGTGATCGCACAAACGGAAAGCATCATCATGAGCATTATTGGATACAGCATGGCGACGATCGACGAGTTCGTCGGTCAGGAGTTGGGCATGTCGGACTGGGTCGTCGTCGACCAGGCGCGCATCGACGCCTTCGCGCAATGCACAGGCGACACGCAGTGCATTCACTTGAACGAAGAACGCGCGAAACGCGAGAGCCCTTTCGGCGCAACCATCGCGCACGGCTATCTGACACTTTCGTTGCTGGCGAGCTCGCGATCGAAGTAGGCGTCATTCCGTCGGATGCTTCAGCCGGCTTGAACTACGGGCTCGACAAGGTGCGCTTCATGACGCCGGTCAGAGCCGGCGCCCGCGTGCGAAGCCGCGTGGTGCTGGCTTCCGTCGAAAGGAAGGGCGGTGGCCGGATCGTCGTCAAGACGGACAGCGAACTGCAGATCGAAGGCGAAGACAAGCCCGCACTGATTGCGCAGACACTTGTGATGCTCGTCGCGTGACGGTCGCGCAGTCAGAGAAGGCAAAAAACGAAGGAATGGAGATCGAAGTGGCAGCAAACATGAACAGAGAGAACAACGACATTACGGCTGGCGCGACCGACGGCATGCTCGGGCCCAATCCGTTCGTCGGGCTGCGCGCCATTGATATTTTCGCCGCCGTCCAGCAGATCGGCGCGCAGGCGATGCTACATCCCGCGCTCCTGCTCGATCAGACCGCGGCGCTCGCCCGCGATCTGACGTCGGTTGTGACCGGCAACGAACCATCCTTGCCGCAGCAAGGCGACAAACGCTTCGCCGATCCGGCATGGCGCGATCAGCCGCTGTACCGCACCACGCTGCAGGGCTATCAGGCGTGGCGTAGTGCACTCGCTGGCTTCGTCGAGCGCTCGGCACTCGATGATACGAGCAAGGAACGCGCGCAGTTCGTGATGTCGCTCATGACCGACGCCCTCGCGCCGACCAACACACTGGCGGGCAATCCCGCGGCGCTCAGGAAGTTCGTCGATTCGGGCGGAACGAGTCTCGCTGCGGGCCTGAGGAACATGCTGGCCGATACGCTGAACAACAAGGGCATGCCCACCCAGGTCGACAAGACGGCGTTCGACGTCGGAAGGAATCTCGGCACTTCGCCCCGGTGCAGTCGTGTTTCGTAACGAGGTCCTCGAACTCATTCAGTACGCGCCAGCGACCCCGAACGTCTACGCTCGCGCGCAACTGATCGTGCCGCCGCAGATCAACAAGTTCTACATCTTCGATCTGGCTGCGAACAAGAGCATCGTCGAGTATCTGGTGAAGAACGAGTTTCAGGTGTTCGCCGTGAGCTGGCGCAATCCCACCGAGGAGCACCGCGACTGGGACATGGACACGTATGTCGCCGCGCTCATCGAAGCGATCCAGGCGGTGCGCGACATCACCGGTAACGCGGATGTCAACCTGCATGGCGCATGCTCCGGTGCGATGACGATCTCCGCGCTGCTCGGCCATCTGGCAAGCCGCGGTCAGAAGACAATCAATGCGGCCACGCTGATGGTGGCGGTGCTGGACAATACCGCCCAGTCGCAGCTCGGGCTCTTTACCACGCCCGAGGCCGTCGAGATGGCCAAACAGAACAGCATGGCTAAGGGTGTGCTGGAAGGCGAGGAAATCGGTCGCGTGTTCGCCTGGATGAGACCCAACGATCTCGTCTGGAACTTCTGGATCAACAACTATCTGCTCGGCAAGGCGCCGCCGGCCTTCGACATTCTCTACTGGAACACCGACACGACACGTCTTCCGGCGAAGCTGCACGGCCAGTTGCTCGACATCTTCAAGGACAACCTCTTCACCAAGCCCCGGGCACTGAACGTCCTTGGCACGCCGGTCGATTTGTCCGAGGTCACGTGCGACACGTACGTGATGGCTGGCATGACCGACCACATCACGCCCTGGCGAGGCGTCTACAACACGGCGCGCGCATTCGGCGGCAACACGCGTTACGTGCTGAGTTCGAGCGGGCATATCCAGAGCCTGATCAATCCGCCGGGCAATCCCAAAGCAAAGTTCTTCTGTAATGCAGACCTGCCCGAAGACGCCGACGCATGGCTCGCCGGGGCTCAACCTCATGCCGATTCGTGGTGGGACGACTGGCGCCAGTGGCTCGCCGAACGCTCGGGCGAACTGCGCGCCGCGCCCAAGACGCTTGGCAACAGGCGGCACAAGCGACTGGCCGATGCACCGGGAGCCTAAGTCCGCGAGGCCTGATCCGAACGCGTGACCCGGCCTCGCGATGCGCAATGCTGGCGCGCTCGCGCGGCGAACCGTTGAATTTCATAAGGAAAAGAACGATGGAAAGTGTGCGCACCATGGACATCCAGAGCGTCGTTCTGGAAGGTCAATTGCTGCGGGTCGGCATCTGGCGAGGCAGCGATGCTTCGCCGCCGCTCGTGATCTTCAATGGCATCGGCGCCAATCTCGAACTGGTCCAGCCGTTCGTCGATGCGCTCGGTGATGTGGAAGTCGTGATGTTCGATATTCCGGGCGTGGGCGGATCGCCCGCGCCGCTTGCGCCGTATCGATTCTCCACGCTGTCGGCGCTGACCGACAAGCTGCTCGTGAAGCTCGGCTATGCGGGACCGGTGGACGTGCTCGGCGTGTCGTGGGGTGGGGCGCTCGCACAGCAGTTCGCGTATCAGTATCCGTCGCGTTGCCGGCGGCTGGTACTTGCTTCCACCTCGCCGGGCGTCATCATGGTGCCCGGCCGTATTTCCGTGCTTTCCAAGCTGATCGGGTCTCGCCGCTATAACGATCCGGAGTTTTTGCAGGAGGTCGGCGCGGAGATCTATGGCGGTGCATACCGGAGCGATCCCGAGTTGCTGAAGGAACACGGACGTCACATTCAGGCGCCGGGCGGGCGTGGCTACGTGTACCAGTTGCTGGCGGTGTGGGGTTGGAGCAGCTTGCTCTGGCTAGGCTGCCTGCGCCAGCCAACGCTCGTCATGCACGGTGACGACGACCCCATCGTGCCGCTCGTCAACGCGAAGATTCTCGCGTCCCGTATCCGTCAGGCGACGCTTCATGTTGTCGAGGACGGACACCTCTTTCTCGTCACGCGGACGAGCGAAGTGGCTCCCCTCGTGCGCGACTTCCTGCTGCGGGAGTTGCGCCGGACAGTTCCAAGATCGGGCGTGTTCCCGCACACGATTCCGGCGCAATTCGCACGCAGGATAGGGCTGGCTACACACCAGCGGATAGAAGGTGAGTAAGACGTTGGGTCTTACACGCGCGATGTTCGGCTTCAGACGTGAAACATGTTCGCAGTGACAGTTGGCGATGTTCGCCACCACTGCCCATGCCCAATCGTCGATTAGCTTTAGGGCGTACTCGACACTGGACTGCTGTATCAAAGCACCTCGGCGGCAACGTTCCAGCCCCAAGCGCCTAACCTTGGGCACGTCTATCAACTCAAGGATGGCGGCATCTATTCCAGCTACTGGGGCCTGAAGGGAAGCGAAGACATTGGCGGCGGCTACAAGATCAACTTCAAGCTGCAGGGCGCTTTCAACAGATGCCGGCGCCGCCAGCAATCGAACACATTGCTGACGTAAAACCCAGCTCGCCTCAATAACGTCATTGTCCGCCGACCCTCGTAGTCTTGCGACGAACGTCCCCGAAAAACACTAAACTTCGATACGCCAGCTGAGCGATTTAACCAAATCGTTGCATCGACCGGTTGAATCCGCCGTCGTGAAGCGTCAGTCGTGCCTGCCCGACCGCAGCCGTTCCGAAGGATTCCGATGACGCGCGGAAGCTTGAATCCCTGCGGCGTGCCAGCCGGCGCAACCGGCCGGCCGCCACACCGTTATTGGCCCATCTCTTTAAGAGATAGAGCATTTTTCACCGACGTAACTCCGGCTACGCTCTTCGCAACCTTGGTGGCTTGATCGATTTGGGTTGGGTCGGGGACGTGTCCGGCAAGCACAACTGAACCGCCCGGCTTTGTCGGAGACTGCCGAGTTTGGCGCTACGCCGCGCGAGCGGAGCGCGCCAGATTCCGATTGTAAGCTTC
>NZ_JALQDH010000073.1:0-241 GCF_023631365.1 Caballeronia sp. INML2
CCGTATGGCTTTTCCTATCTGAGCCGCACGACGGAGGGCAATGTCGATCTGAATCGCAACAGCGTGAATTTCGATGCGCCGTTGCCGCAGAATCCCGGCTACGCGGAACTGCACGACTTGCTGATCCCCACGAGCTGGCCGCCCGACGAAGCGAATATCGCGGCGATTCGCGCGTATATCGGCAGGCATGGACAATGGGCTTATCAGCAAGCGGTCACAACCGGTCAGTACACGCATGCGC